>CALMMO010000055.1 GCA_937868455.1 uncultured Marmoricola sp. | reverse complement strand
CATCTCGATTTTTCGGATCTTTCCGGTGACTGTCATCGGGAAGTCCTCAACGACCTTGACATAGCGAGGGATCTTGTAGTGCGCGAGTTTCCCGTCTGCGTAAGCCCGAACTGCAGCGGCATCGAGCGGGGTTCTATCGCTCTTCATCCGGATCCAGGCACACAATTCTTCGCCGTACTTCGCATCCGGCACCCCAATCACCTGCACATCTTCTGTGTCGGGATGGGCGTAGAGAAACTCCTCGATCTCTCGCGGATAGATGTTTTCCCCGCCGCGAATCACCATGTCTTTGATGCGGCCCACGATGGTGCAGTAGCCGTCTTCGCGCATCACAGCCAGGTCGCCGGTGTGCATCCAGCCATCGGCATCGATGGCCTCAGCGGTCTTCTCGGCGTCGTCCCAGTAGCCCAACATCACCGAATATCCGCGGGTGCAGAACTCCCCGGTGACACCACGTTCGACGGTCTCCCCCGTCAGTGGGTCAACCACCTTGATTTCGACGTGTGGGTGCACCCGCCCAATCGTTTCAGTACGGCGCTCGAGGTCATCATCGAAGCGAGTCTGCGTCGAGACCGGCGAGGTCTCGGTCATGCCGTAGCAAATGGACACCTCGGTCATATTCATGTCGGCAACGCAGCGCTTCATGACTTCGACAGGACAGATCGCACCAGCCATGACGCCGGTTCGCAGCGTGGACAGGTCGTGATCGCCAAAGGTCGGGTCGTTGTGCATGGCGATAAACATCGTGGGGACCCCGTAAACCCCGGTGCATCTCTCGGTTTCGATGGTGCGCAAGGTGATCTGCGGATCAAACCCAGGTGAGGGGATCACCATCGTTGCTCCGTGCGAGATGCAGCCGAGGTTGCCCATCACCATGCCGAAGCAGTGATAGAACGGCACCGGGATGCACAACCGGTCAGCGGCGGAGAAGTTGATCAGTTCGGTAGTGAAGAAGCCATTGTTCAAGATGTTGAGGTGACTCAGGGTCGCTCCCTTGGGATAACCGGTGGTCCCTGAGGTGTATTGGATATTGATCGCGTCATGCGGAGTCAGACTCGCCATCCGCTCACGCAATTCGCCGTCACTCACATCGACTCCCTGCGCAATGAGTGCGTCCCAGTCACCCGTCCCGATGAAGACGGTGCGCTTGAGTGCGCGACACTCCTGAGCAGTCTGAGCGACCATGCCTCGGTAGTCAGAGGTCTTGAAGCTCTCTGCACTCACCAAGAGCGTTAGACCCGACTGGTTCACGGCATAGGAGAACTCGTGTGTGCGGTAGGACGGGTTGATGTTCACCAAGATCGCGCCAATCTTGGCCGTGGCTACCTGTGTGATGGTCCACTCGGCGCAGTTGGGCGCCCAGATGCCCACTCGGTCACCCTTGTTGACCCCAGCGGCCATCAATCCTTTGGCGAGAGCATCGACGTCTTCGTTGAGTTCGCGGTAGGTCCAGCGACGAGCGCTGGCAACCTCGACGAGCGCTTCGTTGTCGCCGTACTCCTCGACGGTCTTTTCGAAGTTCGCTCCGATGGTCTGCTCGATCAGTGACGGTGTGATCTCACCTGCGGCATAGGACTCCATATACGGGAACCTAATTGCGCAACGCTGCCAGCAACACCCACGTGACGGTTAACGGTCGTTAACTCTCGATCGGCGGTTGGTGTTCTGGGGGCATGACGGGGCATAGGCTGCGCAGGTGGATACCGAGGCGATCTTGACCCTGCTGCAAGAGGTTGCTGCCGAAGTCATCACTCCACGCTTCCAGGCGTTGGCCAATCACGAAGTCCACGAGAAAAACCCCGGCGATCTGGTCACGATTGCCGACCGCGAAGCCGAGGTGTTGATCACCGCCGCTTTGCAGGCAGCCTTCCCGGATGCAGTCGTGCTTGGCGAGGAGGCCTACGCCGAGGATCGTTCGATCATGGAGCGGTTCATGGCCGCAGATCATGCCTTCACCGTCGACCCGGTTGATGGCACCAAGAACTTCGTCAATGGCTCCCCCGACCATGCCGTGATGGCCAGCGAGATCATCAACGGTCGCGTGCAGCGCGCATGGATATGGCAGCCCCAACACCAGCGGGCCTACGTCGCCGTGCGCGACCAGGGAGCCTGGTGCAACGGCGAAGAAATGCAGCTGAAGGGCGCGGCCTCACCGTTGCGCGGGGTCACGTCGCGGCGCAAGTGGCTGCACCGCACTTTGGGTGATCTGGCCCCACTCGAACTCACCTGGATCTCGTGCGGCATCGACTACCCACACTTGATCGAAGGCGACGCTGACTTCATCGTCTACATCGGCACCAACCCGTGGGATCACGCTCCCGGATCGCTCTTGCTCGAGGAGGCTGGTGGGTACGTCGGCACTTTCGATGGCTTCCCCTACACGCCGGTTGACGGACTCCCGGGGATCATCGCTGCCGCTGATGAGGCGACGTACTCCCTGGTCCAGGCACTGGTCGCCGCCGATGTCTGAGCCTCGGAGTCTGGCCGACGCACTGCGAGGTTGGACCAACGAGCAGCGCTTGCACCTTTTTGAGCAGCGCCCTGACCTGATCGTTCCCGCGCCTCGCAACTCGGCTCAATTGGCCTCTCGCGCCACGACCATCGCCTCGCTGATGCGCGCCCTCGATCTGCTCACCGCGTGGGATTTGCAGCTGCTGAAAGAGATCCGCGTAGGCACGCTCAGCACACCTGCTGAGGTGACCCAGCACCATGGCGAGCATGGCCGGCGCAGCCTTGATCGACTCACGTCCCTGGCGCTGGTGTGGGGGGGTGACTCTTTGAGAGTGGTAGCGCCCCTGCGCGAAACCGACTTCAAGATGGCCGCCGCCGTCGACCCAGTGCCTCCTCAACTCGCAACTAGCCAGATCGATCCGACCTTGGTGGCACGCATGGGCGGTGGCGCCGCCTTTGATTTCGTACGGCGCACCGAGGTGCTCCTCGACCATTGGAGCACTGCTCCACCGGGGGTGCTCAAAGCCGGTGGGCTTGGCGTACGCGAACTCAAGAACGCGGCCGCACTGCTTGAGGTGAACGAACACGAGGCAGCCCTCATCATCGAGGTCGCTGGCGAAGCCAGGCTGCTGGACCAAGCCGCCTCACGCACTATCGGTACTGCATGGACGCCCACTGAAGTCTTTGACTCCTGGGTTGTTCAAGACCTAGCCACTCGGTGGGAGCACCTAGCCACTGCCTGGCTCAACTCAGTGCGACTTGTCGCCGCTTTGCGCACCAAGGACAACAGCGGCAAAGCACTCAACGCGCTAGACCCGGGGTTGTCCCGTCAGTGGTTGCCAGCGGCTAGGCGCGACGTACTCACTGCTCTTGCTGCGCTGCCGAAGACTGAGTCCCTGGCGGCAGGCACTGGCCCGGCATCCCTGTTGTCACTGCTGGTGTGGAGCGCCCCAAGGCGCCCGAGTTCGCGCGAGGCGCTGGTCGTCTCAGTCATCGAGGAAGCAGCAGCACTCGGTGTTGTCGCCATGGGCGCATTGACCCCCTTTGGTCGCGCCCTCCTCACTGGTGCCGACGTGGCTCAGAGCGTCAAACCTCTGATGCCCGCACTCGTCGAGCAGGTGTTGATCCAGGCAGATCTCACCGCCGTGGCACCGGGCCCCCTCACCGCCGAGGTAGGCGGGAGGTTGGGGCTCATTGCCGATGTTGAGTCCCGTGGCGCGGCCACCGTCTATCGCTTCACCAACGACAGCATCCGCCGCGGCCTCGACGCGGGATGGTCCGCAGACGACGTGTTGAGCTTCCTGAACACAGCCTCGGCCAGCGGTGTCCCGCAGGCATTGGAGTACATGGTCACCGACCTGGCCCGCCGATTTGGTTCGGTGCGGGTAGGACCAGCGCGCTGCTTCGTGCGCACCGATGATGAGGGCCAGTTGACCCAGGTGTTGGCATTGCCCGGATTGGGGCTTCGCCGCATTGCCCCCACCGTCGCCATCAGCGAACTCGACATCTCCACTGTGCTCACCAGGATCCGTGCCGCCGGTGGAGCGCCCGCGGTCGAAGCAATGGATGGGACCTTGCGAGTGGTGCGCCCCGACCAGGTGCGAGCGCGCAGTAAACCCCGTCCACCCGAGTCGCGCTCACACGTGCGCCTCATCGCTCAAGCCAACGCAGCCCTTGAGGTCATCGCGTCGGGAGATCGTGCCGAACGCGACCGGCCACTCCAAGCATCGGCCACCTCGCCCGCAGACGTGTTGGCCTTGCTACGTGAGGCGATCGATCGGCGCTCCTCAGTGTGGTTGGGCTATCTCGACCCTCAAGGCCGCGCCCATGAGCGGGTGGTGCGCCCAACGGAGGTCGCCGCCGGCGTCTTGGCGGCGTACGACGCTGAACATGGCGACACCGTCGAGTTTGCCATCCACCGAATCAGAGGCGCGGTCGTCGTCGAGGCCTAAATCCACACACTCGATTTGGCTAACACCACGTAGTCTCTGCAGGTGCACGACGGCCCACTCATTGTTCAGTCCGACAAGACCTTGCTCCTCGAGGTCGATCACGCCAACGCACCCGAGTGCCGCAAGGCGATCGCTCCCTTTGCTGAACTTGAGCGCTCCCCGGAGCATGTGCACACCTATCGGCTGACCAACCTCGGCTTGTGGAACGCGCGAGCCGCTGGTCACGACGCGGAGCAGGTCATTGACGCGCTGCTGAAATACAGCCGCTATGCCGTCCCGCATTCGTTGCTTATCGACGTTGCCGAAACCATGGCCCGCTTCGGGCGTCTACGCCTCGACAAGCACCCCACACACGGTCTGGTGCTCTCGTGCACCGACCGCGCTGTGTTTGAGGAAGTGCTGCGCAGCAAACGCGTGGCCGGCATGCTCGGCGACCGAATCGATCCCGAATCGGTGGTCGTGCATCCGAGTCAACGCGGTGCGCTGAAGCAGGCCCTCCTCAAGCTTGGCTGGCCAGCCGAAGACTTCGCTGGGTACGTCGACGGCGAGGCCCATGAGATTGACCTGGTCGAGTCTGGGTGGCAACTGCGCGACTACCAATCACAGGCAGCTGACGCCTTTTGGGATGGCGGCTCTGGCGTCGTCGTACTCCCCTGCGGAGCGGGCAAAACCATCGTGGGTGCTGCGGCCATGGCCCGCGCGCAGGCCACGACGTTGATCTTGGTGACCAACACCGTCAGTGCTCGTCAGTGGCGCGCCGAACTCCTCAAACGCACCAGCCTGACCGAAGACGAAATCGGTGAATACAGCGGGCAAGTCAAGCAGATCCGCCCGGTCACCATCGCGACGTACCAAGTGCTCACCACGCGCCGCGCAGGTGCCTATGCCCACCTCGATGTGCTCGACGGACACGACTGGGGCTTGATCATCTATGACGAAGTGCATTTGCTGCCCGCACCGGTCTTTCGGTTCACCGCAGACCTGCAGGCCAGGCGCCGGCTGGGTTTGACCGCAACCTTGGTGCGCGAAGACGGCCGCGAAGGCGATGTCTTCTCACTCATCGGACCCAAGAGATTCGATGCTCCGTGGAAAGACATTGAGGCCCAGGGCTGGATTGCCCCCGCCGACTGTGTGGAGGTGCGGGTGACGTTGAGCGAAGGCGAGCGGATGACCTACGCCACCGCCGAGCCCGACATCCGATATCGGCTGGCGGCTAGCTCCCCGGAGAAAACTCGAGTGGCTGAACAGCTCGTGGCCAAGCATGCTGGCGAGCCCACCTTGGTGATTGGGCAATTCATCGATCAACTCGACGAACTCGGCGCCGACCTCGACGCACCTGTCATCAAAGGCGAAACCAGCATCAAAGAGCGCGAGCGACTGTTTGAGGAGTTCCGGAGCGGACAGATCAACTTGTTGGTGGTCAGCAAGGTGGCCAACTTTTCCATCGACTTACCCGAGGCGGCTGTAGCGATTCAGGTCTCGGGCAGTTTTGGCTCTCGACAAGAAGAGGCTCAACGGTTAGGCCGGCTGCTTCGACCCAAGGCCGATGGCCGCACTGCGCGCTTTTACGCCCTGGTCGCCCGCGACACCGTCGATGCGGAGTTTGCCCAAAACAGACAGCGATTCCTAGCCGAGCAGGGTTACGCCTACCGAATCATCGACGCCGACGACGTGGCATCGCTGGACTGATCGGAACCGATTAGTCGTTCTCGGCGTACTTCAACTCGCCCTTGCCGAACTCCACTGTGTCGTCACCAAGGCGGCTGCGCACGTCGGGTGGCGGCAGGTGAGTCTGATAGCGCTCGCGCCAGGTGGCCGCGAAGTCTGCAGCGTAGGCGGCCACATCGGCTGCACTGGAGTAGGCCGTGGTGATCTCATCGGAATAGCGACCCAAGTTGCTGAAGTTGCACGAGCCAGCCACCACGATCGAAGCATTCGGGTTGGTGGTGGTCGCACCTGAGATGGTGAGCCACTTGGCGTGGTCGTACTTCACCAGTTCGCCGAGGTCATTCCAGACGCCGACCTTCTTGAGAGGGATGGGACCACGGCCACTACGCAAACCAAGCCGGTCGCGCACATTGCGCGACATGATCGAGTTCAGCACAGCCACATCACAGCCGCTGTCCCACAGTTGACGCACTCGGGTGGCCAACCAGATTCCGCGCTCATCAGACCAGGTGTACATGTTCACCCGAATCTTGGTGCGCTTTGTGGCGCCAGCCGCGTCGGTGTAGATGCACTGCACATTTGACAACGACGTCATCACGGGGTCCGACACAGCATTCATCGCTGGCCACGGGAAGACCCAGCTGTGCCCCAGTGCGTCGTTGTATTCGAGGTTCGGAGGGCTCACAGGCTGGTCGGCGGCCATCTGAGCAAAGACGTTCATCAAGTTGTTGTAGGCGACTGGGTCAGAGACCGTGCGAGCGTGGTTCCACTGTCCGACCACAGCCATCCGGGTGAGGTTGGCCGAACCGGTCACGACGATGTTGGACACCGCGCCAACCTGGCTAAACAAGAAGATCTTGGCGTGAAGGTTGCCAGCGTTTCCGCGGCATGAGTTATTGCAGACGTTCACCCAGCTGGTCTTGGTCTTGTCACGCCCCAATGTACGGCGAAGCCGCACGAACCCCTTGGAATACAGATCATTCTTACGGTCAACCAGGTGAGCATCACCAATGACCTGCACTGATACACCGCGATTGCGGGCACCAATCAGTGCGTCAACGATGCTCTTCGAACCCACCGAGAATGATGCGATCCGGATATTTTGCCCCGGCTGGGTGCTGCGAATCATCCGCTTCACGTGAGTCGCGATCTGGCCACGGTTTGCCCAGAATGGGTGGTTAAACAGCAGGCCAAGTTTGGGTGTGTAGTTGTCGGGCGCCGGACTCCCCAGGGCCAGCGGCGCCTGGTTTTCACCCTGCGAGCGGGCGGCAGAAGGCACGAAGGCTCCGGCGGTCAAGACAAGTGACACCACACTTAGGACGGTCACCAGGACGCGGCGTGGACTGCTAATCATCTGCACAGAACTCTTTTCACGCGGGCATAGGACACTGGCATCGTCGTCTTTGACTGCCCTATTAGAACTCGACCCTGTCGCTACAAGCAAGTTTGGCGCCTGCAAAATGCGGCTTTTTGCGGCAGGTGGACTAGGCGCCTTTAAGCTGGCTAGATGTCATTCACACTCTTCGTCGCATTGGCCTTGTCGATTGTCACTGTCAGCATCGCCATGAGTCTGACCAGTTTCGCCGCCTGGCGCTCGGGGCGATGGTCAGTGATCGACGTGACCTGGGGGCTCGGCTTCGTTGCGATTGCGTTGGTCAATCGCCTCACCCTTAGCGCCTTGACCGGACACGCTGCCTTGTGGCGCTCACCTGCCGAGCAGGCCCGTGTTGATGCCTTAGAACGAGCCTTCAACACCCGGGGTTGGGTGTTAGTGCTTCTGGTTTCGGTGTGGGGGCTTCGACTCGCCTGGCACATCTACCGGCGATCCATCGGCCACGGCGAAGATCCTCGTTACGAGGCGATTAAGGCACGCAATCCCTCCTATGCCCGGGCCGCACTAATCCCGCAAGGCGTCATCATGCTGTTTGTTTCACTGCCGGTGATTGTGGGGATCTGGCTGAGCCATTCGCTCATTGGCCCCTTGTTCTGGATCGGCCTCGCGGTCTCGGCTTGTGTTTCGAGGTTGTCGGCGATGCCCAGTTGGCGGCGTACAAAAGCGACCCGGGGCGCGGACCGGTGATGGATCGAGGCCTGTGGGCCTGGACTCGCCACCCCAACTATTTCGGCGATGCCTGCATGTGGTGGGGCATTTGGCTCCTCGCCGCCGATGGCGGGATCGCTCCAGCACTGACAGTGTTGTCGCCAGTGCTGATGACCTATTTCTTGGTCTTTGTCAGCGGGGCAAAACTGTTGGAGAAGTCGATGATGAAGCGGCCCGGTTATCCCGAGTACGCCGCCCGCACCTCGATGTTCTTTCCGTTGCCACCCAAGCGGTCCAGCTAGCCGGGAGAGCCCTTTCCTAGCAGTTGAGCGCGATCGCTGCGGCCCGACAAATCTCCCGCATTCGATCATCAGAGACCCGTCCGAGACGTTCGACGCAGGCCCGCATGGGGCATGGATCACACTGCGCCGCGTCACCTCCCCCGTGGCCACACTTCGAAGGCATAGCGATAGCGCCCCTTGCCGGGTTCGATCCACAAGGCCATAGGTTCGGAGCTGAATACTGGCGACTTGGTCCAGGGGGCTGACGCGGATTCTCGCTCCCAACCAGCGGCGGTGAGGACATCATTAATGGACGTGAGATCGTCGGTCCCAATAGAGCCCGAGCCTTCATAAACGTCTGAATACTCACCGCACCATTGCACCCGATGAGTCACCGGACCCACCTGCTCTAACGCCTGCACAGTCTGGTCGATGACCCACTGAGAAGGAATCACATCCAGCGAACCACACAGAGGAAGCACCCGTTGAACGAGGTACACCGTCATGACACCGCCAGTGAGCAACATGCACACTGCGATGACTGCCGGCAAGAAGCGCCTTGTTGCACTCCTTGAGAACTCGCCGCGCCTTGGCCCCATCGAGCACCCCTATCAATCGGGCATCAGCACAATCCTCCACCTAGATCGGCCCCTAATTGGGAAGTCCGATATTTCTGCACTGAATATGCAGATTCGCCAGCCTTGCCTGCCGCGAGCCACAGGCGTGGTCACCTCAACGCTTTTGAACCACGCCGACCGTCTGTCGCGAGTGGCGCGCCATCACCAAAGCCCCGGTTAGTCCGAGAGCCATGAGCACGGCCGATTGCACAACGCGAGCACGTCCGGCGCTGCGACATTCAACTTCGCCGTGGCTGGATTGGGCCGTGGTTCTTGAGAGTGCCTCGGTGAGTGGATCTGAAAGGCATTGGTAGGAACCGGTGGCGGATGACTGGATTATGGGGAGGCTCAAGAGCGCGAGGGCACCCAGCGTGACGACGAGGCTCGCGGCCGCGGTCAATACCGGGGTCACCCAATTTTGGCGCCCTTGACCACGCAGCATGAGCAGGCAGCCGATGGTTGCAGCCAAGCCAACCCCGGCAACTGCAAGCAGGACTCCGATCGTGACGATCTCCGGCGCGTACCTCATTGACGGTCCCCGCTCTTCCACGGGAGACGCTAGCTTGTCGCCCTCGGTGTTTGCGATGTCGTTGTATCAGTTAGGTACGTCAAAGTCAGCTAGCGCCATCTACGACGGAGACCTTCCACAGCTTCAGCCGCACCACATCGTGAGAGCTTGCCAAGAGGAGGGGAGCCACCAAGACCCAAGGCCCATTAGTTGCGATGAGACCCCCTGCGCGGCCCACTTCCACCGAGTCGGTCGCTGACGAACTCACAAAGCGCTTGGCGCCAAGGGACCAGACCGCCCGCCCCGAAACGATTGCAAGCCTGCCAGCCTCGAAGAAGCCCCTTCTGATCAGAGTCCGCCGACCCTCAACAAGTGTCCACAATCGGTAAGGATCATCGAGTTCGGCATCCTCGTCGTCGTCGTCAGTGGGTCGAATCCCCTCGCTGTAGACCACCGTTGCGCCTGCGGCCACGCAACTGTGCACCAAACCAGACGTTGTCAGCGCCTTCGCTGCCCCACCGGCTATCGGCTGCTCCCAGCAGTCTTGGCCCTGTGGCGACTTCGCGACGTACACGAGCCGGTCGCTCAGCACACTTGGATCCGCGATGTCGGCGGTGGATGCGATCCGTCGCACGCCGTCCTGAGGTGTCCACACCCATTCCGACCGGTCACCTTGCCCCTGGGTTGGCCAAGCGAACCCTCCCTCACCGCCGGCCATGTACGGCGCCCACGGCGCCTTGACTCCCCCGCTTGAGGCGAGCAACGCGGGCGCTCCGGCGCCAGAGATCTGCTGGACGAACACTCTCCACTTCACCGGGACGGCTTCGACCGGTGTCGCGCGCGACTTATCCACCCACCCAACCCAATCGCCTGCCACGACAACCGAGTCAATCTCTCCCTTGCCAAAGGATGTCGTTGCAATCCGCCGCTGCCCGCCACCCCCGAAGACTCTGATTTCGTCGGTCCGATACTCGCCTCGTGGATGGGTTGCGACAACCGCATCCCCACGCTTGGAGACCGCGATGGCACTCGCTTCGCGGCCGCGAGGCAACGTAAGCACGACAGGCGGAGCCACTTCGATCGTGTCGGCAGGCGAAGTTGATTGCGTCGAAGGCGTCGATGCGCACGCCACGCAACTAGCCGTCAGCATCAGAATCGAAAGAACTCGCGCACCCATGGTCACCTCATCTGAGTTGGGCGGTCTGCCCAAGTCACTAGATGCGACTGACGCCCCGAAGGTTGCACCCTGCGTCACAGCAGATCGGCGTGGCACTCGGGCACCCCGGTTCCACCGCATCACCCACGTCCAGACGGAAAGCTGCATCACGAGAAGGCCCTAAACCAAGAGTCGGCGATGCATCACGGTGAGCAGAGTTAACGAAGTGCTGGTGCCCCGGGTGGGACTCGAACCCACACTGGAAGGTGTTTAAGACCTCTGCCTCTGCCGTTGGGCTACCGGGGCGTGCGAAGGCAAGGTTAGCTGTCTCGGGCGATGCGGCGACGCAGCAGCTTGGCATCGGCGATTGTTTCCTCGCGGGCCATTGCCTTCTTCGAGGATGCGGAGTCGTCGCGCAGCGGCAAGAGCAAGTGCTCCTCGGCGGCAAGGCCAGCGTGGAGTTGGTGGTCGCGCTCGAGTTCGGCGTCGAGTTCGCCCCCGAAAAGCAAGGCCAGGTTGGTCAACCACAGCCACAGCAGCAAGACCACGGCACCGGCCACAGCGCCGTAGGTCTGGTTGTAGGAGGAGAAGTTTGCGACATAGAACCCAAAGCCCGCAGAGGCAACCGCCACGATGGCAATAGCCACGAAAGCGCCCGCCGAGACCACCCGAAATCGGGGTTGCCGCACGTTAGGGGTGGCGTAATAGAGCAGGGCCACATTGCAGACCACGACCAAGACCAAGATCGGCCACTTGGCCCACGACCACAGCGTGAGGGCCTGATCACCCAAACCCACCGCGCCGCCAATGGCCGAGGCCACCGGTCCGCTGGAGGCCACGATCACCAGAGCAATAGCCAACAAAGCGATGGTGAGGACCGTGACCGCGAACATCGTGGGTCGCAGCTTCCAGACCGGACGACCTTCGGGTACGTCGTAGATCCGGTTCATCGCGCGCGAGAAACCCCCGACGTACCCCGATGCGGACCACAGCGCACCAAGCAAACCAACCGCCACACCCCAGCCGATGCCGGAGGTCTTGGAGAGACCGTCGATAAACGAAATCACCGACTCGGCGGAGTCGGCGGGCAGCAGTCGCCCGAGCACATCAGTGATGAACCCGACGGCGTCGGGCCCGCTGCCGAGCAATCCCAGCAGCGAGACCAAAGCCAAGATGGCTGGGAAAAGAGCCAGCACGGAGTAGTAGGTCAACGCTGCGGCCAGATCGGTGCAGCCGTCGCGATTGAACTCACTCCACGCGCGAGAAAGAATCCGGCCCCAGGGTCGGCGTGAGGATTCGGCCGTCGCCACTAATCCACCACCAGCGACCAGGCGATGCCATCGAGGATGTCAGATTCGGAGACTTCCATCGTCGACACCGAGGTGCGCCGCAGCACCCGATCCAAGATCAGCGCGCCCGCACCAATCACATCCGCGCGGCCGGGGTGCATGAACCCCAAGGCCCGGCGTTCCGCGACCGTCATGGCCAACAGATCGTGGGCGGCACGAGAGGCATCGGCGACAGTAATAGTGAGGTTGTTGAGTGCTTGGCGGTCATAGTGCGACAGGCCCAGCACCATCGCCGCAGTCGTGGTGATCGAGCCGGCAACTCCAATCACCGCGTTCGCTTGCGAGACCGGCACCGAGCAACCATCGAGTGCACCGTCAATATCGGCGATTGCGGCTGCCAATTCCTCGGCGGTCGGTGGGTCGCTGTGCAGGTGTCGCTCAGTCATGCGCACCGAGCCGATATCGAGCGACTGCGCGGCCACGATGGAGCCGTCGGCGTTGCCCAGGATCAGTTCGGTGGAGCCGCCACCAATATCAATGACTAGGTACGGCGGTCGAAGCGATGCATCCACCGAGCGCGTGGCCCCCGCGAACGAAAGCGCGGCCTCCTCATCCCCTGGCACCACCTCAGGTGTGACACCAAGCCGGGCTTGGACACCAGCCCTGAACACCTCAGCGTTCGATGCGTCGCGAGCCGCAGAGGTGGCACAAAACCGCGTTGCGGAGACGTCGTGGGCGGCGATCATCTCGGCGTACTCATCTAAGGCAGCAAAGGCCCGCGACAGCGCACCGTCGGAGAGTCGGCCGGTCTTATCGACGCCCTCGCCGAGGCGGACCATGCGGATTTCGCGCACGAGTTCTACCTCGTTGCCGCGATGCAGATCGGCGATCAGCAACTTGATGGTGTTGGTGCCACAATCGATGGCCGCGACCCTCATGGTGCATCCTCAACGTCGACGTTCACACACGGACCCGACTGCCACCACTGCCCCAGCAGTTCGAGAGTCTCATCACCCAGCGGATTAACCCCTGGACCTTGGGCCAGTGACTGACCGACCAAGACATGGAGGCACTTAACGCGATCAGGCATGCCTCCGGCCGAGACGCCCGCGATTTCAGCAACCTCACCGATGGCGGCGCGAGCCTCGAGATAGGCCTCGTGGGCCGCTTGGTAGTGCGCAGCTAACTCGGGGTCATCGAGAAGCCGCGCGTACATTTCCTTCATCAACCCTGAAGCTTCCAACGTGCCCAACGCCGAGGTGACCCTC
>CALMMO010000054.1 GCA_937868455.1 uncultured Marmoricola sp. | reverse complement strand
AGCGACACGGTGAACTCGGCCTCTGGGCGCAACTGCTCGGCCAAGAGGCCGCCCAGATCGGTGCCGGCCGTGCGCTGCGACCCCAAGACTTCGTGTTCCCGACCTACCGTGAACATGGCGTTGCCTACTGCCGAGGTGTTGACCCACTCAGATTGCTGGCGCTGTTCCGTGGCGTTGACCAGGGCTCGTGGGACCCCTACGCCCACAATTTCGGCATCTACACGATCGTCATCGGCGCTCAGTGCTTGCACGCGACCGGTTATGCGATGGGCGTGCAGCGAGATGGTGCGGTTGGCACTGGTGACCCCAACCGTGACACTGCCGTGGTGGCGCACTTTGGCGACGGTGCCACCAGCCAAGGCGACGTGAACGAGTCGTTCATTTTCGCCGCTTCCTATGACGCACCCGTGGTGTTCTTCTGCCAAAACAACCAGTGGGCGATCTCCGAACCCATCGAGCGACAGACCCGCATCCCGCTCTATCAGCGGGCACTCGGGTTTGGGTTCCCGGGGCTGCGAGTCGACGGGAACGACGTACTTGCGACGTACGCCGTCATGCAGAAGGCGCTCGACCGGGCGCGTGAGGGTCGTGGCCCGAGTTTCGTGGAGGCCTACACCTACCGGATGGGCGCCCACACCACCACCGATGACCCGACTCGTTACCGACTCTCCAACGACGTGGAGCGCTGGAAGTTGCGCGACCCCATCGAGCGGGTGCGGGTCTATCTGCGGCGTCAGGGCCTAGCTGGCCAGGACTTCTTTGATGCCGTGCAAGCCGAAGCCGACGAGCTGGGTGTGCGGTTGCGTGAGGGCTGCAAGGCACTGCCCGATCCCGATCCGACCAGCCCGTTCAACAACGTCTTCGCCGAGATGACCCCTGAGTTGCGTGAGCAACGCGATGAGTTCGCTAGCTACATGAGCAGTTTTGGCGATGAGCCTTCGCACACCGACTACAACGAGCACGTGGCGGGAGCGTTCTGATGGAGAAGTTCACCCTCGCCAAAGCCCTCAACGCTGGCCTGCGCAAAGCCATGGAAGCCGACCCGAAGGTCCTCATCATGGGCGAAGACGTCGGCAAACTCGGTGGCGTCTTCCGCATCACCGATGGTCTGCAAAAGGACTTCGGCGAAGACCGCGTCATCGACTCGCCCCTCGCCGAATCAGGCATCATCGGCACCGCCGTCGGCATGGCAATCCGCGGCTACCGACCCGTGTGCGAAATCCAGTTCGATGGGTTCGTCTATCCGGCGTACGACCAAATCGTTAGCCAAATTGCGAAGTTCCACTTCCGCACTGAGGGTCGAGTCAAGATGCCCATCGTCATCCGAATCCCGTTCGGCGGAGGCATCGGTGCGGTCGAGCACCACAGCGAGTCGCCCGAGGCACAGTTTGCCCACACTCCTGGGCTCAAAGTCGTGGCCTGCTCAAACCCCGTCGACGGCTATTGGATGATCCAACAAGCGATCGCCCACGACGACCCGGTGATCTTCCTGGAGCCCAAGCGGCAGTACCACGCCGACAAGGCTGAGGTGGACCTCGATGCCACCCCCGACCCGCTGTTTGCCAGTCGGGTGTTGCGTGCTGGCGCCGATGCCACGCTGATTTCCTATGGCCCGATGGTGAAGACCTGCCTGG
>CALMMO010000053.1 GCA_937868455.1 uncultured Marmoricola sp. | reverse complement strand
CTGTTGGGGCGAAATGCTCCCACACCGGGCCGCTGACGGCGTGTCCACCGTCGAATCGTCCAAGTACATTGAGCAAATCGGATAGGGCACCCGCTATCAAGGGAATGTCGTACACAGTGGTCTCGGGCCCGCGGCGCATTCCGTACAGAGAGAGTAGGTCGGTCACACCGAAGCGAACTCCAAGCACCTGCTCGGGGTACTCGGCCAGCAGACGCCGGGTGTCAAGTAAGTATGGAATTCGTGATTCGAGGTGCATAAATGTCGTGGTTTCTACCACCGGCATCGACAGGTACCTCACACCGCTGTGTATTGACAGAAGGCGCACCTCCTCGAGGAACTCACGCCCAATGGTTGGGTCAAACTTTGGCAGGACAAAACCAGTGAGATGTCTTCCCGCTGCCCCTAGAGCAGCGACCAGCCGCCCGATCTGCTCTGGATCTCGAACCCGGACAAACACGAGTGGTAGCGAGGAACCGAGGAAGCCTTCCGAGTAGTAGCGGTCGAGTTGGACGACGAGATTCTCTTCCGCACCCTTGAGTGAGTTGTCGGGTATGGCGTCCTCAAGACACAAGACCGCACTTGTCAAACCGCTACGCCCCAACGCGAGGAGGTCCTTCGCAATGGTCGACCGCGTGGCAGGCATGTACAACGTTGCTCCCAAGAAGACCGCCAGACGATCCACACTGGCTTTAGAACCGCACGGTCCATGACAGCCCGCCGTGCCCGTCGTTCAACTCGACCTCCTGGCCAGTGGGCGCAGGAAGCCGATCGGTGGTGGCGATCAGGTGCAGATCACGAGCCGCTGCGACGACCACCGTCAGTGGCGAAGCAGCCAACAGCGGCATCGCGGCGCTTTCGCCAGGGGCCAGCAACGTGGCTTGTGAAACGTAGGCGCGATGCACGCCCATCACGTAGTCAGCGAGCGCTTGCCGCATGGCTTCGGGGCCAGCAGCCGACCAGTCTGGATTCATCACACCTCATCTCAGCTCATCTGTGAGCCGGGACACGTAACAGCGTCCCGCATAGAGGTACTGTCTCTCGGCACCTTTGGTTAGGCAAGCCTATGTTCGGCCCATGACCAGCCTGCGCGACCCCGAAGCCGAGGTCGATCTTGCCGAGGGCACGCCTGCGGGCATGTTCCGAGAAGAGATGCCTTGGCGCCCTGCCGATGGTGCTCGTGTGGACCCCTCTGATTCACGAGCTGCCACGTTGCCAACCAAGCCCGGACGCCCAAGCGGCATCTTGCGATTGGCTCACGTCGACGTCACTGTGACCGACCTCGATCTCGCCACGGCCTACTACACCGGCGTTATTGGGATGCAAGAGGTTGCCCGCGATGACGACGCGGTCTACCTCAAGTGCTGGGACGAAGAAGACCACCACTCGCTGAAATTGCAGTACTCCCCACGAGTGGGTCTGGACCTGATGTCCTTCAAGGTCTATCACGCCGATGACCTCGACGAGTTAGAAAACAAGGTCGCCCGCTACGGCCTGCCGGTGCAGCGCATCAGCAAGGGCGAGGTGCTGGGGCAAGGCGAGTCGATCAGGTTCGGCACCCCGAGCGGTCAGACGATGGAACTCGTCGCCGACATCGAAAAGGTCGGCACCTCACGCGGGATGACCAACCCCAACATCCTCGAGGAGTACGGCGAGCATCTCGCGCTGGGCCAGATCGCCCCGCCCCGCATGGACCACATGCTGGTGACAGCCGAGGAAGTCGGTGAGGCCACGCAGTTCTACATGGACGTGCTGGGCTTCCGCATCACCGAACAACTCCTCGACGGCAACGGCCACCAGATGGCCACCTGGATGGAGCGTTCGCATTCCCCTCACGACCTCGCGATCGTGCACGGACCCAATGGCGGGCTGCACCACTTCGCCTACTGGCTCGATGAGTGGGACCACGTGCGCGATGCGGCCGACATCTTGGCCTACAACGGTATCCAACTCGACGTCGGTCCCACGCGTCACGGCATCACCCGTGGCTCCACGATCTACTTCTTCGACCCGCTGGGCACCCGCAACGAGGTGTTCACCGGCGGTTATCGACCAGACCCTGACTTCCCCACGATCACGTGGACCGAAGACAACATCGGTCGGGCGGTCTTCTACTACGAAGGCCGACTCAACGACCGATTCATGCGAGTGCACACCTAAGCCGAAGGAGTCGACCGATGAGCATTTTGCGCCTGTCTCATGTGGAGTTGCGCGTGCCCGACCTGGAACTCGCGACGGCGTACTACGCCGAGGTGGTGGGCCTGGTTGAGACCGCCCGCGAGCCCAACCGAGTGTTCTTCAAGTGTTGGGACGAGCACCAACACCACTCGTTGATCTTGACCCTGGAGCCCACCCACGGGTTGAACCACTTTGGCTTCAAGGTGACCGACGCTGCTGACCTCGACCACTACCAGCAGCGGCTCGAAGCCGAAGGTGTGGCAGTGCGGCGCTACGCCAAGGACGAGTGGGCCAACGGTCACGGTGAGGCGATTCGATTCGAACTGCCCGGCGGTCACCAAATGGAGTTGGTGCACGGCATGGCGCAGGTGGGCAACCTGCTTCCGCAGACCAACCCGCCCCCGCGCCCGATGGGTCTCGTCGGCATTGCCCCGCCGCGTTTGGACCACATCTTCTTGACCACCGAGGAGGTCGACACCGCCACGCGCTTCATGCGCGACGTGCTCGACTTCCGGATGACCGAGCAGGTGCTCGGAGATGACGGCTACCAGATCGCGACCTGGCTTGAGGTCTCCCACTCCTCGCACGACATCGCCTGGATCACTGGCCCCAACCATGGTTTGCATCACTTCGCCCACTGGGTTGATGGCTGGAACGACCTGCGTACGGCAGCCGATGTGTGCGCCTATCACGGGGTCAACATCGAGACGAACCCCACGCGTCACGGTGCCACCCGCGGTCAGTGCCTCTATTTCTTCGATCCGGTTGGCAACCGCAACGAGATGTTCACCGGCGGCTACTGGGCAGACCCAGATTCGGAGCCCATCACCTGGACCGAGGCCGAAATGGGCCGGGCGATGTTCTATTACGACGGGGTCGTGAATCAGAAGTTCTTGACGGTGCACTCATGAGCACCCCCAACCCGGGCAACCAGCCGATCCCGCGCACCGAGCGGCCAGACGCGCCGGCGTACCTCACTCGTCACCAGCGCCGCAAAGAGCTCGAGCAGAACCCTGGCGCGACTCCTGAGCACGACGCTGACACTCCGCTCTACCTTCGTCGGTTCCGTGACCGGCAAGAGCAAGTGCATGCACTCGAAGCGCCGATGCCGACCTTTGAGGGTCACGAGCTAGGCACCAGCCGCGCATGGGCTGAGGTCACCCGCACCCGCGAGATCATCCCCGAGCGACGCGACCAGATGGCCAACGTCGTGTGCGACGTCTACCTGATTCGCCACGGCGAGACCCAGGGCTATTCCTCGGAGTCGGGGCTGACCCCGCTTGGCGCCTGGCAGGCACACCGTCGTGGGCAGGAGTTGGCCCGCCGCGTGCTCGATGGGCAGAAGGTCGAGATCGCTTGCGCCCCCACCAACCGCGCCCGGCAGACCGCCGAGCACGCGCGTCGTGGGTTGCTCGACAACATTCAACTTTTCGGCCGCGCCAACACCGAGGTTGGCGAACTCCATGACGACATGAACTTCCGCAACTTCGGGGTCGCCACTCCACAAGGGGTGCGCGATGTGACCTCGGCGTTCCGGGTCTACCAGCGCGAGTTGGAGAAGTACGAGCGCATCGGTCTGGGTGAGCGACCCGGTTGGCTGGTCGAAGTCGACCGGTTCTGGGGCATCCAGCAAGGTGGCGGCGACCCGATCACCCACTGGCTGACCATGCCGATGCTCTATTTCGAACCCCCGGTCACCGCCGTACGCCGCTTTTGGCGCGGCATCGTCGAGCTCTATCAAAACACCCAAGCTCGGCACCTGCTCGTGGCGACGCACTCGGGTCCGATCCGGGCGTTTGCCACCACCGTCATGGGCTATGACCCGGGCGAGCCGTTCAACACCGAGTTTGTCCGCATCCGCATCATCGACGGCGGCGCGACCTGCTTGGTGATGTATCGCAACCGGGTGCAGGAGTTCCCCATCCCCGACCTCGCGGACTTGCCGCCCAACCTTGATCCCCGTTTTGAAAGTGAAGTAGATCCAGCCGATTTCACCAGTGAGGAGGTGTCGGTATGACGTCGACACCGCATGTGATCACCTTCGACACACTGACCCCAGAGCACCACGGCATCGTGGGAGGCAAGTGCGCCTCTTTGGGCATCATGAGTCAAGCCGGTCTGCCCGTGCCGCCTGGGTTTGCGGTCACGACGGCCTCCTACGAACACGCACGTGACACTGCCCCTGACTATGACGTGCTGACCGACTTGCTGCGCGTCGTCGAGGTGGGCGACACCACAGGTCTGGCCGTGGCCGCTGCCAAAGCTCGCGAGATGGTGGGCAACTGGGAGATCCCGGCCGCCGTACAAACTGCGATCCGGGAGATGTACGCCAAGCTTGAGGAATTGTGCGGCGTCAAGGACGTCCCAGTCGCGGTGCGATCCTCCGCCACTTCTGAAGACAGCCCAGATGCATCGTTCGCTGGCGAGCACGACACCTACCTGTGGGTGCGTGGCGCCGAAGAGGTGATCGAGAAGGTTCGCCTGTGTTGGGTGAGTCTGTTCACCGATCGTGCCGTCGCCTATCGCGAAGAGATGGGTTATGACCACCCCAAGGTCGAGATGGCAGTGGCGGTGCAAAAGATGGTGCACCCCCGGGCTGCCGGAGTCGCCTTCACCCTCGACCCGACCAACGGAGACCGCTCCAGCATCTGCATCGACGGCGCCTGGGGCTTTGGTGAGGGCGTGGTGTCTGGCGACGTCACCCCTGACAACTTCTTGGTCGACAAGGTGATGTGGAACATCTCGCGCCGCACCATTTCACCTAAGGCCCACGCCTACCTGCTCGGCGACGACCGCATCGACCGCGTCGAACTCGATGAGGAGAAGGCCAACACTCCCTCGCTGACCGACGCCGAGATCGTGTCGATCGCCAAGTTGGCCCGCACCGCCGAGAAGCACTACGGCTTCCCACAAGACATCGAGTGGGCTGTCGATCAAGACCTTCCCGACGGGGAGAACGTCGTGTTGTTGCAGGCACGACCCGAGACGGTTTGGAGCAAGAAACCAACCACTGTGAACGCTGAAAAGGACCTGATGTCGAGCATCGTCGGCACGCTGGTCAACCCCTTGTACTCACGAAAGAGCAGCCAGTAGCTACGCACCCTCAGTGACGTTGCGGCTACCGGGAGTCGCAACGACAGGCATCACCATCACATCCGGCACCACCCAAAAAAATCCGGCATCTGCCGGGGAACACGGAGAAACATCATGGCCGATCGCTTCCCGAGTCCCTTTGACATCGAGGCACCGCAAGGCGCTGAGGGTTGGGAACAGCTTTACTCCTATTCGTCGCAGTTCCGCGAGAGTCGTCGTGACTACGAAGATGGCGGCTTCTGGTTCCGCGACGGAGTCCACTGGCCCGAGGTGCTCACGCCTTGGGATGCCTGCGTCTTTGAGACCGCGATTGCCTCCCTGGGGCAGTACAACACTCGTCACTACCTGGTGCCGCCGGCGTACGGCGTCGACTACCGCATCCTCAACGGCTACGTCTTCCTCTCACCTGTCCCGGCTCCGATGGAAGACATCGAAGGCCGCGTGCCTCACTTCATGGAGCGCGCCGGGTTCTACTTCGGCAACTGGGACCGGTTGTACGACGACTGGCTGGTCAAGATTCGCGCCCTCGTCGGTGAGATGACCGCTCTGGAGTTCAACGCACTGCCCGAGATGGAGCCCATGGAGGTCATCACCTCCGGCAAGGGTGCCGGGTCGGGTCGCGACCTGATGGCCGCCTACCACAAGCTCCTCGACTCGATCGTGACGTTGTGGCAGCACCACTTCGAGTTCCTCAACCTCGGCTATGCGGCGTACCTCGACTTCTTCGGGTTCTGCAAGGCCGCCTGGCCCAGCATCCCCGACTTGGCGATCGCCAAGATGGTCGCCGGCGTCGACGTGGACCTCTTCCGTCCCGACGACGAACTCAAGAGCCTGGCGCGCCTCGCGGTGTCCTCCGGCATCGCAGACCGCTTCGCCTCGGGTGACGTCGACACCACCTGCCAACTACTCAAGGCAGACGAGGCCGGGCAAGCCTGGATCGCGCAATGGGACAAGGCAGCAGAGCCGTGGTTCAACTTCTCCACCGGTTCGGGCTTCTACCACTCAGACAAGATCTGGATCCAAAACGTTGAAGTGCCCTTCGGCTACATCAACAACTACATCGCCAAGGTTCAAGACGGTCAGAGCCTGGACCGTCCGGTCGAAGCCCTGCACGCCGAGCGCGACCGGGTCGTGAGCGAATATCGCGACCTCCTCGACAGCGATGAGGACCGCGAGGCGTTTGACGCCAAGCTCGGCTTGTCGCGCGTGGTGTTCCCCTACGTCGAGAACCACAACTTCTACGTCGAGCACTGGGCCCACTCAGTGATCTGGCGCAAGA
>CALMMO010000052.1 GCA_937868455.1 uncultured Marmoricola sp. | reverse complement strand
TGGGCTGCGGTCGTGGAGGTCATTCGAGAGCGCCCAGTCGTTGGCTACGCGATGGTGGGCTTGGCGGGTGGCCAAGCTGCGATGGTCTCGGTCATGGTGATGACACCCCTGCATATGGAGCACGGCGGAGCCACCTTGAAAGTCATTGGCATCGTCATCAGCGTGCACGTCCTGGGCATGTTTGCGTTCTCCCCACTCGTGGGCTGGGCGGCAGACCGGTGGGGCCGGGCTTCGATGATGATCGGTGGGGGAGTTGTCTTGCTGCTCGCGGTCTGGTTTGCCGGAGCCTCAGCCGCCGGAATGTCCCACGACATCGTGATCGGTCTCTTCCTCCTCGGGATCGGCTGGTCGATGGCGACAGTCGCCTCCTCGACTTTGCTCGCTGATGAGGTGCCTCTAGAGGCGCGCACCGACGTTCAAGGGGCGGCCGACATGTTCATGAGCCTGGCTGCGGCCGTCGGCGGCGGACTATCTGGGATCGTCGTCGGATCGCTTGGATTCGGATGGCTCGGCTTCGGTGCCGGCATCTTGGGTGCGATGGTCTTGAGCGCCGGCGTACTCGCACGGCGACACGCCGTGTCAGCCTGACCAACTCGAACACGTGTTCGGTGTAGTTTCTCGTCCACAGGCACCGCGTAAGTCAGTCGAATCCACAGGCTGAGTGAGGTTAAAGAAACTGTCGGTGGCCTGACTTAGGTTCGAGAGCACTATGAAGAAGCCAAAGAGAGACAGGACCCCCGTCATGGCAGCAGCTGCTGGCAACGACCGCGACAAGGCGCTTGACGTCGCGCTGGCCAACATCGAGAAGCAGTTCGGCAAGGGCTCAGTGATGCGTCTGGGCGAGGAGACCCGGGCACCGCTCGAGATCATCCCCACCGGCTCCATCGCGCTCGACGTGGCGCTCGGCATTGGCGGGCTTCCGCGCGGTCGAGTCGTTGAGATCTACGGTCCTGAGTCTTCTGGAAAGACCACCGTGGCCCTCCACGCAGTCGCCAACGCCCAGCGCGCCGGCGGCATCGTGGCCTTCATCGACGCCGAGCACGCGCTCGACCCCGACTACGCCAAGGCCCTCGGTGTCGACACCGACGCCCTGCTCGTCTCCCAGCCTGACTCAGGTGAGCAAGCCCTCGAGATCGCTGACATGTTGGTGCGCTCGGGTGCCCTCGACCTCGTCGTCATCGACTCCGTTGCCGCACTGGTGCCCCGCGCAGAAATCGAAGGCGAGATGGGTGACAGCCACGTCGGCCTCCAAGCCCGACTGATGAGCCAGGCGCTGCGCAAGATGACCGGTGCCCTCAACCAGTCCGGCACCACCGCCATCTTCATCAACCAGTTGCGCGAAAAGATCGGCGTCATGTTCGGCTCACCCGAAACCACCACCGGTGGCAGGGCGCTGAAGTTTTACTCATCCGTGCGACTCGACGTTCGCCGCATCGAAACCCTCAAAGACGGCACCGACATGGTCGGCAACCGCACCCGGGTCAAGGTCGTGAAGAACAAGG
>CALMMO010000051.1 GCA_937868455.1 uncultured Marmoricola sp. | reverse complement strand
CCTTTGTCAGCCCACCGCGGATTCTTTGGATCTAGACCCTTCTCACGGGTCAACGCGATGCTGGAGTCCTTGGGCGGATCTCCCATCGAATGGTCCTTGCCCTGATCGGGTATATTGGTGATATGTCACGCACACCTGCGCTCTACATCGGCCACGGCGCTCCTCCCCTTCTTGATGACCCGATCTGGTCTCAACAACTGCGCGGTCTCGCCGCGTCGATGGCGAAGCCCACTGCGATTTTGATCGTCAGCGCCCACTGGGAGGCCGCCCCCATCTCCCTTTCGGCCAGCGGGCCCGGAGTCGGACTGGTCTACGACTTCGGAGGGTTCGCGCAGCGGTACTACGAAATGACGTACTCAACTCCTGCGGCGACCGAACTCGCCACTCGCGTGAGCGCCATGCTCAGTGACCAGACCGTGCACCAACACCCCAGTCGCGGCCTTGACCACGGCGCATGGGTGCCGCTGAAGATCATGTACCCAGACGCAGACATTCCGGTGCTCCAGATGTCACTGCCTACCCATGACCCAGGCACCTTGATGCAGTTGGGACGTCGCCTAGCGGCCTTGCGAGACGAGGGCGTGCTCATCATCGGTTCGGGCTTCTTGACTCACGGATTGCCCTACCTCAAAGAGTGGCGCATCGACGCCGCTGCACCCGGTTGGTCCAAAGACTTTGACCAGTGGGCCAGTGAGGCACTCGCCAAGGGCGACATCGACACCTTGGCGGCATACCGCGACCTCGCCCCAGGCATGCCCTATGCCCACCCCACCGTTGAGCACTTCACGCCACTGTTCGTCACGTTAGGCGCCGCGCATGACCCTGCTGCTCCTGCCGAGCAACTCTTTGAAGGCTTCTGGATGGGCCTGTCAAAGCGCAGTTTGATGGTGGCTTAGCGGATCCCAAACTTGCGCATCATCCGCAAGCCCTTGACGGTCTGGACGGCGTACTCCGCGTAGGACTGACCCTCCTTGGGACCCATCACCTGCTTCTTGAGCACGCCAATGTTTTGTACGTCGGTGTACTTCAACAAGCCGTTGTCGCCATGCCGCGCACCCACACCGGACTGCTTTACCCCACCTGATGGCGTGCCCTTGGAGGCGTAAGCCGTGCCGATGGTGTCGTTGATGTTCACGTTGCCCGACTCGATGCGCAACGCAACTTGCTCGGCTGCCTTCAAGTCTGTGCCCCAGACCGAGGCGTTCAGGCCGTAGTCGGTGTCGTTGGCCAAAGCCACAACCTGGTCGATCGAGGCGTAGCGGTGCAGCGCCACAACTGGGCCAAAGGTTTCACAACTCCCAGCCAGCATGTCGGGTGTGACGCCTTCCAAAACTGTGGGCTCAAAGAAGGCCGGGCCAATGTCAGGGCGTGCCTTGCCACCCACCAACACGGTCGCACCCTTGGCCACCGCGTCATCGACGTGCGAGGCCACGCGCTGCAGGTGCTCGGGTGAGATCAGCGACCCCACATCGGGGGTGAAGTCATAACGAGCGGCGATATCGAGGTTCTTGGTCGCCTCGACGAACTTGGACTTGAAGGCGTCGTACATCGAGTCGTGCACGTAGAGCCGCTCGATGTGCATGCAGATCTGGCCGGTGTTGCCGTAGCAGCCAAATAGCGCACCCTTAACAGTCTCTTCGAGGTTGGCATCTGGGAGCACGATCATCGGGTTCTTGCCGCCCAGTTCGAGACAACAGCCGATCAGATTGCGTCCGGCTCGTTCGCCAACCACACGACCCGTTGCCGTGGAACCGGTGAACATGACGTAGTTGGCGTTATCGATCAACGTTGGGCCAATGTCGGGCCCCTCACCGCACACGACCTGAACCAACCCGTCGGGCAAGCCGGCTTTGTGCAGCAACCTGATGCCATACAGCGGACTGAGCGCTGTTTTATTGTCAGGCTTCAGTACGACGCCATTGCCGGCCATCAGGGCCGGGATCATGTCGGAAATGCCGGTCGCGAAGGGGAAGTTCCACGGCGCGATGATGCCGATAACACCCTTGGGGATCCGCACCTCAGTGGAAGTGGACAAGATCGGCACCGGACCACCGCGCTTAGTGGGTGCAAGAAGTTTGGGACCGTGCTTGATGTAGTGCGAGACGACGTACGGCACATCGCAGGTCTCTTCAAAGGCCATCTGCCGGGCCTTGCCAGACTCAGCCTGAATCAAGTCCGTTGTGGTCTCGACGTTCGTCATCAACAAGTCGTGGAACTTGGCAAAGATCGCCATCCGGTCCTTCACCGACGTTTTGGCCCACTCCCGTTGGGCCTTGCGTGCAGTCGCAAAGGCGCCTTCGATGTCAGCCGGAGTTGACTGCGGCAACTCGACAATCAGATCGCCGGTGTAAACCTCGGTGAGTGGATAGGACTTCTTCGCAGTGCCAGCGACCTGCTTGACCAGTTTGCCCAGCAGTCGAGGAGTGATCGATTCGGGGATCATCAGGCCCCCAAGATCAAGTCGGCGGCTTTTTCGCCGATCATGATCGAAGGGGCATTCGTGTTACCCGAAATGATCGACGGCATGATCGAGGCGTCGGCCACGCGAAGCCCCTCGATGCCCCGCACTCGAAGGTCTGGAGAGACCACAGCACGCTCGTCGACACCCATTCGGCACGAACCGACCGGGTGGTAAACGGTGGTCACCCGACGACGCACCTCGTGGGCCAAGTCCTCCCCTGTGTAGCTCGGACCAGGCTCCAACTCACCACGCACCTGACCGGCGATGCTGGAGTCGTTCATAATCGCTCGGATCATCTCGACGCCCTCAATCAGGACCTTGAGGTCATCAGGCTCCGTGAGGTAGCCCGGGTCGAGCACCGGACCGGTCAACGGGTCCGCACTCGCCAGACGCACAGTGCCGCGCGAACGCGGTTGGAGCAGCGTGGAGAAGGCCGACCAGGCCGGACGGGGGTCAACCTTCATCCGCTTGGGTTCGTCCTGGAACGGCGGGTAGGACCACGGAAGACCCAGCAGCTGCATGTCAGGAACATCGCTTTGAGCCAGCGAAGTCTTCAAGAAAGCGCCGGACTCAAACACCGAGTGCGCCATGAAGGTGCGGCCTGGCTTGAGCTTGTCCATCAAGATGCCTTTACCGAAGTAGAAGGCGTTGGACTTGTGAGGCGAGTTGTTGACGTGGAATGTCAACGGCATGAACAGGTGGTCGTGCATGTTGTCGCCCACTGGCAAGTCGGCCACCACATCAATGCCGTGCTCGGCCAGGTGAGCCGAGTGACCGATACCCGAAAGCATCAACAGGTGCGGCGATGAGAACGCCCCCGCCGAAACGATGACCTCTTTGCCTGCGTGTACGACCCGAGTCCCTGAGGCGTCTTTCACCTCTACACCGGTGGCCCGACCGTCTTTGACGATCACCTTGTTGACGTGCACACCTTGTTGCACCTCGAGGTTGGAGCGGGGGGTCGAGAGGTAGGCGTAGGAACTGGAGTAACGCCGACTGCGGAACGTGTTTTCTTGGATGATGTGCATGCCGTGCTGGTCGGCACCGTTGTAGTCCTCACACATCGGAACGCCCAGTGCGCGGGTGCCTGCATCGGCGAACATCTGTGCCGCGTCGGTGATGTCGTGGTTTTCGATGACCTTGACGGGACCGCCGGCACCACGAATGTCAGAGGCGCCACCTTCCCAGTCTTCGAGCTTCTTGAAGTAGGGAAGTACGTCGTCGTATCCCCAACCTTCATTGCCCTCGGCAGCCCAGGAATCAAAGTTGCCCTTGTTGCCGCGCACGAAGATCATCCCGTTGACGGTGCTGGAACCACCCATCACCCGACCTCGGGTGGCCGGGATCTTGCGGCCAAGCAGGTTGGGTTGCGGCGCGTTGTAGAAACCCCAGTCGAACTTAGCCTTCAGCGACGGCTCAGCGTGAATCATGGTGATCATGCCGGGCCTGGAGAACATCATCGACTTATCGGGGCCACCTGCCTCGAGAAGGATCACGCTGGCACCGCTATCGGCCAATCGTGCTGCGACGGCGCAACCGGCGGAACCGGCACCCACCACTACGTAATCTGCTTCGTTGTTCGAGACCGTGTTCGCCATCGGGACCTCCAAGAATGCGGCTTAGGGTGCGCGACGTACCCAAAGGGGCAGTCGCCCGCAACTGTAACGCGTTCTAGTTTCGGGGCACAGACCCCGCCGCTTGTTGTTTCAAGACCGCTACCATCGGCGCTCGTGAGCATCTTGTCGATTCAGTCAGCGGTCGCCTATGGGCACGTCGGCAACTCCGCTGCCGTGTTTCCACTCCAGCGACTTGGCCATGAAGTCTGGCCCGTCTATACGGTCAACTTCTCCAATCACACCGGCTACGGCCAGTGGCGCGGCCCCGTAATGGCGGCCAGCGACGTGGCCGAAGTGATTCAAGGTGTCGAAGAACGTGGCGCCTTTGAAGAGGTCAAAGCCGTGCTGTCTGGATATCAAGGCAGCCAGGACATCGGCGAAGTCATCATTGACACTGTCGCACGAGTGAAGGCAGCCAATCCTTCAGCGATCTACGCCTGCGATCCGGTCATGGGCAACGCGAAGTCGGGGTGCTTTGTCCACCCGGCAATCCCAGTGTTGTTGCGCGACCGAGTCGTGCCCCACGCTGACTTGATCACCCCCAACCAGTTTGAACTCGGCTACCTCACCGACACCTCGCCGCACACGCTGGAGGAGACCCTGGAGTCGGTTGACGCGGCTCGCGCTATGGGCCCGTCCACCATCTTGGTGACCTCGGTGCAACGCCCCGACGCAGCTCCCCACACCCTAGAAATGGTCGCCGCCCGCGGTGAGGAAGCCTGGCTGGTGCAAACTCCACACCTGCCCATGAAGGCCAATGGCTCCGGTGACGTCACCGCAGCGCTCTTCACCGCCCACCTGCTCGAAACCAACGACCTCCAGGTCTCACTCGAGCGCACTGTGTCCAGCGTGTACGACCTGCTTCAACTGACCCTCGACTCAGGTCGCCGCGAACTTCAACTCATCGCCGCACAAGAGTGGTTCGCCCACCCAAGGCTGCAGTTCAGTGCCGAGAAGGTGCGCTAACGCGCGCTGCAGGAATCCCAGGTTAAGTGACAAACGGTTGGGTGAAGTGGGCGCCTCTAGTTGCCCATCGAGGCCAGAAACTCGCGCACTGTGGCTGACTCAAAAACGTCCTCAAGGGTGAGCAGCGTGCCAGTGGAGTCTGAGAGGGGCACCCGCCAGTTGGGGTACTCATCGATCGTGCCCGGCTGGTTTTGAGTACGACGATCTCCCACCACATCAACCAACGCCACACACAGCATCCGTGCCGGCACCTGGGCTAGTAGCCGATGCAACCCGATGACGATCTGCTCAGGAGTTGGGTCGACTGGAACCAAGCCGCGGGACTCCAACAGAGTCACCCAGTCTTGGCGAGAGGCCAGATCGGCAGCCAACTCAGCATCGAGCGAACGAGTGAGCATCCCGAGCTCATTGCGCAGCCTCACGTGGTCACCAGCCAAATAGCCCAATGTGGGGGGCAAATCGTGGGTGGTGACCGAGGCCATTGCCCACTCGCGCCAGCGCTCAGGTGGCAACGGCGAGCCATCACCGGCGTAGTCACGTTCGAAGAACAAGATCGAGGTGCCCAAGATGCCGCGGCCCGCGAGGTACTCACGCATCCATGGCTCCACCGTTCCGACGTCCTCGCCGATGACCACGGCATCTGCGCGATGGGCTTCCAGCGCCAGCACCCCGATCAAGGCCTCGTGGTCGTAACGCACATAGGTGCCTTCGGTCGCCGAAGATCCTTCAGGAATCCACCACAGCCGAAAGAGACCGAGAACGTGATCGATGCGGACTCCACCGGCATTGCGCAGTACGTGAGAAACCAGCGCCCGAAAGGGTTGGTACTCCAAGGCAGCCAACTGATCAGGCCGCCACGGTGGCTGCCCCCAGTCTTGGCCAATCTGGCTATAGGCGTCAGGGGGCGCCCCCACCGAAATGCCTTCAGCAAACACTTCGGGCATGCTCCACGTCTCGGCGCCGTGGCGGTTCACCCCCACGGCAAGGTCATGAACGACCCCGATCGACATTCCAGCGCGCAGCGCGGCCGACTGCCCCGAGGCCAATTGCTGATCGAGTTGCCATGCGAGCCAGGCGTGGAAGTCCACGACTTCGCGCCGACTCTCGGCGTACTGCGCCACTGTCGGACTCGTTGGATCGCGCAGATCCTCAGGCCACTGCGACCAATCCGAGCCATGCTCTTGTGCGATCGCGCACCAGGTGGCGTAACGACGCAAAGCAGGTCCACCTCTGGACACGAACTCCTGGAAAGCAATCTCGCGCCCTTGTCGCCGAGGCACCTGCCAGATCCGCCACAGGGCCGCGCTTTTGGCTGTCCAGGCAGCATCGCGATCGATGCGATCGGCCCCATCGAGCGCAGCTTTGACCTGAGCACGCAGTTTGGTGACTCGAGCTTTCGCAGCAGCGGGGAGGTCGACGTACTCCAATATCTCCTCGACCCGCAGATACATCGGGTTGGCGAACATCCGGGTGGTTGGCAGGTACGGCGATGGCTCGAGCGGCGCCACCGGTTGCGCCGCATGCAGTGGGTTGACCAAGACGTAGTCGGCGCCGTGGCTGGCCGCTGACCACACCGCGAGATCGGTGAGATCCGCGAGATCGCCCACCCCCCACGAACTGGCCGATCGCACGCTGTAAAGCTGGGTCGCGAGCCCCCACACCTGGCGCTCAGGCTTGCCGATCCAAGCCGGGGTCACGATCAGCGACATCCCGGCCTCGTGGCCATCAGAGCGGACACGAAGCGTGTGATAGCCCAGCGGCACATCCGAGGGGAGCGCAAACGTCGCCTCGCCAACCAGTCGCTCGCCGATGTGACGAGGCGGGTTGTCGTTGCGCAGTTGGGTCAGGTCAGTGCGCTGGCCGCCGTGCTCAAGTTCGACCCAAATCTCAACCGCTGACCCATGCGTGACGTGCACGTTCACGCCTTTGGAATCGTCTTGCTTGATGACCATGACCGGGGGCAACATCCGCGACCATGCCGCATCGCGATGAGCCGCCAACGCTGCAGATGGGTCGCGGGAGTCGTGCCCAAGGGCACGAAGTACGTCGACCAACGTGTGCTCTGCTACGTGAACGTGGTGGCCTTGCCAATCCCAAAACTCGGTAGCGACTCCGACCTCATTGGCGAGTTGGCGAAGGTCATCGAACGGCACGTCGAAAGGGTAGTCGTATTGCGCCGCTTCACCGGGATGTTTGGCGCTTTGCGGGGGAGATCCTCCCCGCAAGGCGCCAAAGTCACAGGTTTACTTGTGACTTTTCACGCCCGCCCAGATCGCCACACCCGCGCGGCAACCTCAACGCGGTTGCGGGCCTCCCAGCGTGTGGAGATGTTGGCGAGGTGGGTCTTAACGGTGCTCAGCGACAAGAACAATTGGTCGGCGATTTCGTTGTTGGTGAGCCCCTGTGCGACCAACTGAGCCACCTCAAGTTCGCGTGGCGTCAAGGCATCGACGAGAGGGTCAGCAGCACTGGCTCGTCCGCGACGTTCGAGCAACGACACTGTCAACTCAGGGCTGATCAATGAGTCGCCCGAGGCGGCGGCCCTCACCGCGGCGATGAGGAGGGCGGGGCCGGAGTCTTTGAGCAAGAACCCGGACGCACCCAAGTCGAGTGCGCGGTCGACGTACTCGTCGTCGGGAAACGTCGTCACGATCACCACCTTGGTCAACCCGGCGGCCAGTTTGGCCACCTCAAGACCATCGAGGCGCGGCATCCGGATGTCGAGCAGGGAGACGTCGGGGCGAAGTTCACGGATCGCGGCAATGGCAGCGGCGCCGTCGCCGCACTGGGCGACGACCTCGATGTCGGGTTCGGCGCCACAGATCATCGCAAAACCCATGCGCACCATTTCTTGGTCGTCGGCGAGCAACACGCGGATCGTCATGTCCGACCTCCCTTGGGCAACACAGCTCGCACTCTCCAACCGCCTCCTTCGCGGGGACCAGCACTGAGTGTCCCCCCGATCAATTCTGCCCGCTGCCTCATGCTGGCTAGGCCCAGCCCGGTGCCGATGCCTAATCCACCTCCGGTGGCGTCGTCGCTAATCACGATCACCAAGTCGGTACCTTCGAAGCCAACATGCACCTCGACGTTCTTTGCGTTGCCGGCGTGCCTGCGGATGTTGGTCAGCGCCTCGCTCACGATGCGCCGGGTTGTGACTCCGCGGGAGGCGTCAATTCCGTCCGCGTCGATGCTGTAGGTGAGGTTCGCGACGGTCGTAAACCCGAACGCCTCCACCACCTCTTCGATTTCCTCAGCGGTCCCCATTGCAGGTGCGGTCGTGGCGCTCTCATCGGTGTGCAGGGTTGACACGAGGGCGCGGATCTCACCCAGCGCGCGTTGCCCGGCGGTCTCGATGCGCGCCAATGCCTCAGCTTGTTCGGGTCGCGCTGACATCCGCAACGCTTGAGTGAGTACGACGACGCCGGTGACCTCGTGGGCGATCACGTCGTGCAACTCAGCGGCCATCGCTCGGCGTTCGGCTTCGCGAACCTCAACCTCAGTGCGCACCAGCGCCCTCCATTGCTCAGAGACCAGTCTTCCGACGAGTTGGGCTGCCACAGCCATCGCGGTGTAAAGCGGCAAATAGAAGATCGGCTGAGGTAACTCGATGACGAGCGGTGAGAGGGCAACGGTGGCACTCATCAGGTTGATCGCCCACTTCAACCAAGGCGAGGAATCGACGCGCAAACGAGCCACTAGCTCGCCGCCCAGCAGTCCCAAGACCCAACTGGCACCTGTGAGCCAGCCGTCGCCGATTGGCTTCAACGCGACTACAAGCCCCACACCAAGGTAGCCAGTCATGGCCACGGCCCAGCGCAGCCAAATCTGTGAGTTCGGCATGGCACCGGGAGGTCGGCGGTGGGTTTCAACGACGATGAGGCCTAAGAACACGGTAAGCGCCGTGTCGATCCACCAACTCGGCAGACCCAAGAAGCTCTCTTCGAGCACCCCACCGATTGCAGGGAGTACGACGACCCCGAGTCCTAGCCACCTTTTCACGATCGTGAGCCTATGCCGCTAGTGAGGTGTTCGGATCAGCCATTCGGCCCAAAATTTGGGCCGGCATCAAACCTAGAGAGCCGGAGACAGGAGTCGAACCCGCGACATCCTCATTACAAGTGAGGCGCTCTACCTACTGAGCTACACCGGCGTGCGCTCAAAAGAGCGCCTGGGCAATCTTAGAGGGTCACGCGGAGAGGTTCGACTCGGCCGCCTTCTCCCATCACTTACTCGTAATAGGCCTGGGTGCGGGCGTCCTGGTAATCGACTAGTTCGCGCGCTTCTTCGGGGGTAGCCCTCAATTCGTCAGGCAATGGGATTCGACACTCCCGCCCTTGACACATCTGATAGCGAGTCCAGACATCTTGGAGCTGTCGTCGTACGTCGGCGTAGGCCGGATCTTTGTAGAGGTTCTGCATTTCTAGAGGGTCGACCTTGAGGTCGTACATCTCCGCAGCACCGCTGCCGTACCTGAAATAGGCCCATCGGTTGACTCGGATTCCAGTAATGCTCAAACCACTAGGGAACGATGGCAGCCCAAGGGGCTCCTCCAGTGCCTCAACCAGACCCTCAGTCAGCACGACTCTATTCCAACCTGAGTCGTGGTTGATCGCGCTCTGAAGCGGCATCCCATCACACGAGCGGGGGATCTCTGCACCGGCCCACGTGCTGATCGTTGGTGCCAAATCAATCGTCATCGCCGGGTCGAAGCGCTCCCCAACTGGCACTCCCGGCCCAGCGATGAGGAGTGGGACTCGCAACGACGGCTCGTGGCTCAAGATTTTGCCGCCACGCTTGCGGTGCTCGCCCAGGAAGTAGCCGTTGTCCGAGGTGAAGACGAGGTACGTGTTATCGAGAGCACCGATGCTTTTAAGGTGCTCAATGGTCACGCCGATTTGCTTGTCGAGGGCATAGAGCGATTCGGCGCGCTGACGCGAGTTGGTTCTGACCGCCCGAAGCTCAGAAGGTGTGAGCTCAAGCTTTTGCATAAATCGAGGCTTGTCTTGGATATCGGTTTCAGTGGTTCCGTCGGCACGCACACCGAATCCGTGCTTGATCTGCTTATCAAACTTGCCCCTCACCCACTCGGGGCGAGCCGGGGTATCCATGGGTCTGACCTGGCCATCGGGCCGAACCACGTTGCGTGGGTCATCGGGTTCAATCGGCATCCCAAAGTGTGGTGCGACCGGTGTCCACCAAACGAACCAGGGCAACTTCTCGGCCTCAAACCCATCCACGACGGCACGGGTCCGGCGAGCCGTCATATCAGAGGAATACACACCTCGATTTCCGACGACATTGCCATTCACGTTCAAGGTCATCGACATGTAGTTGTAGGTGCCACCAGCAAGCGTTGAGCCCTTGGGGAAGGGGTACTCGACACCAGCCATCCACTGGTCCCAGCCAGGCGGCACATAGTTAAGAGAGGGCTCTTTGGTGCCAAAGACGTGTTGGTTGCCGTATCCGTTGAGGTACTTCCCAATCAACGCAGTGCGATAGCCCGCGTCCTGCAGTCTCGTAGCCAACGTGTCGGCATCGTTGAAGGCTTGGAAGCCGTACGGCGAGAAGTGGGATAGCACCCGGTGGTTATGGGAGTACTCCCCCGTCAAGAAGCTCGTGCGCGAGGGGCAACAGAGCGGATTGGGGGCGAACGAGTTTCGAAAGTTCAGCCCCCGGCGAGCAATAAACTTCTCTACATTCGGCATGAATCGCAGTTCGTCCGAGCGCATGTCATCGGTCTCGATGACTAGTACGTTCGGGGCATCATCGAGGGCGACCTTGGGCGGCTGCTGTGAGGCAGGTGGTGCCGAAGGCGCTGTGCTTGGCATGACCTGGAGGGTCGCGCCAATACCTAGTCCGATCGCGCAGGCAAGTGCCACTGCCCCCACACGCATGTACGACGCCCTCTCCAGATCCGGCTCCGGCGTAGCAGGGTACGCGGTGAGGCTGAGTCATCCCTAACCGGTGAGGGGCCAACTAGGCGTCGTACGCGAAGAATGAGGCGAAACCCACACAAGTGCCGCCAGATCCTCCTGGCTCGTGTGGGTTTCGCCGTTACTGGCCTTGAGTCAGCGGTGGATCCAGGGCCCAGCAAACACCGGCGATTCGGTTGAGTAGTCAGCGCCGTCGCGCCAGTCGCCACCCTCGACAGTGGCCCGCGTAAGCGCCAGCGTCTTGATCTGCGAAGGTCGAGCGAAGCACTCGGCCGAAATGATCATCGTGATGGTCCGGCGAGCCAGGTTGATGTGACCGTTAACTGCGGTGCAGTCGACACGTCGGACGATAGCTATGCGCCCATTGGGCAAGCTCAGTTCGCGCAGACCCCAGGTTGGTTCGAGACCGTCATAATTCATCGCGGCAACCAGCGCCCGGTTATTAGGTGCAAGTGCCGCCATCAAAACCTGAGACTTTCCAGCCATCTCCAGTTGCGCAAACGTCGCGCGCATCTTGATGGTCTGACCGTCATAGTTCGTCTTGAACTTGATGATGTCCATTTCGGAACTTGGCACCGGAGTACCAATCGTCCACATGTCACCGACCGGGTCAATCGTTGTCTGGCGGTCGGCGAATGCGACGCCGGGTGTCGCCAACGCCATCACCGAGGCTAGGACAACTATTGCTTTGATTTTTATGCGGGCAAACTCCTCGTGCTAACCCCCATGTTCACCGCCCACCCCTGAACGTAAGTCGATGCTAAGCGCGAAACTGACGCAGCGCCATATCCCAAGGGAGAACTTTGGTTAATTCTGGAATTTCAGACCAAACGCCCAATCCGACCTGGGGATGCCGTCCGCCAACGGGCGACATCCCGCAGGTTCTATCGCTTGATCCAGGGGCCGGTGAATTGCGGTGCGTCGTAGGAGAAGTCCACCGAATCCGACACATCCCCACCCTCAACTGATGCCCGCGTCAAAGCGGCAGCCTTGATTTTTCTGGGGGTTCCAAGGCATTGCGAGGGCATCCACATCGTCACCGTCTTGTTGGTCTCATTGACTGCGAAATCCACATCGCCGCAGTCAAGTCGGTCACCGGCTGCAATGCGACCATCAGGGAGGTAAGCCTCACTCATCCACGTCGTTTGCACGTAGCCATCGAACATGACGTAGGCCACTACCGCACGCCCGTCTGGAGCCAACGCAAGCACCATGACCCGGTACGGTTCGTTGGCATTGAGCTCGGCAACCTGAACGCGCATCTTGATGCGCGTTGAGGTGTAGGAGGTCCTGAACTCGGTGATGTCCATGGATGCTGTCGGCACCGGGGAGCCCACCGAGGACATGTCGCCCAGGGGGTCACTTGTGGTGTGAGTGTTTGCGAACGCGGCGCCGGGAGTCATGAGTGCGATCGCGGCTGCAAGGACGAGAGTGGATTTGAACTTCATGCGGGCTCCTCGGGTAATCCCCGATGATCACCGCCCACCCCTGAACTACTTGGGATGCTAGGTGGAAAACTGACACACCGCCATGTTCCGTGGAAATAACTTTAGGTAATTCTGGAGGCCCAACCATTCGGCTTGCGCCTATCTAGCCGAGGAGGTCCTTGGCGATCACCAATCGCTGGATCTGATTAGTGCCCTCGAAGATCTGAGTCACTTTGGCGTCACGGAAGAGTCGCTCGGCGGCGTACTCGCTTGTGTAGCCATAGCCACCCAAGACCTGGACTGCATCGGTTGCGACCCGCATGGCCGCGTCGGTAGCAACAAGTTTGGCGACGCTGGCCTGCCTGGAGAAAGGCACGCTGGCGTCCTTGAGACGAGCTGCATGCAGGTACGTCGCCCGCGCACTCTCGGTGGCTGCGCACATGTCAGCGAGCATGAACCCGAGTCCCTGAAACTGCCCGATTGGCTTGCCAAACTGCGCGCGCTCTTGAGCCCACTTCGTGGCGATGCTCAGTGCCTCCTGTGCAATACCCGTTGCAACTGCGGCGATGCCCAAACGCCCCCGATCCAGTGCACCCAAGGCGATCCGCATGCCCGCACCTTCCTCGCCAATGCGACTGCTTGCAGGTACGCGGACGTTGTCGAAGATGACCTGAGTCGTTACATCACTGTGCAGGCCCATCTTCTGCTCGGGCGCGCCAAAGGCAAGGCCCTCGGTTTCCGCCGGCACAAAAAACGCGCTCAAACCGCTGCGATCAGAACTGGTCCGAGCGAACAGCACGTAGTAGTCCGCGTGCGACCCGTTGCTGATCCACTGCTTCACGCCCTTGATGAGGTAGCTGTCCCCCTCACGGGTCGCCATCGTACTGATCGCACTCACATCCGACCCTGCTTGGGGCTCGCTCAAGCAGTAGGCACCCAGCCACTGACCGCTCAACATATGCGGAAGCCACCGGCGCTTTTGGTCCTCCGAGCCTTGGTCATTGAGTACGACGCACGTCAAGGCGTGCACTGCCATCCCCACCCCGACACTCGCCCAAGCAGCGCCCACCTCTTCGATCACCTGAAGGTAAGACTCATAGGGCTGATCTGCGCCGCGGTACTCCTCGGGGAGGGGGAGCCCCATCAGGCCCGCCTCGCCTAAGAGGCGATAAACCTGGCCTGGGAATTCATGGGCAGCCTCGGCCTTGTCGACCGCTGGCCTCAACTCCTTGTCGGCAATTTCGCGCACCAGCTCCAAAAGAGCGGCTTGGTCTTCGTTGGCTGCGAGCCGACCTACGAGCATGGCTTCCACTGACCCTTCCAAGGGGCGAAGTTTCACCGGGTACCCGGTGAAACTGACGCTTCCCATGTGAAGTTTCACATGGGAAGCGTCAGTTTTGCATGGGAAGTGGATCCCACTGGTCGTTCAACCCCTTATTCCGAGGGGCAACAGGCCGATCCCGCTGCGAGAAGGGTGAACGGGCTCACGACACCCGGATGTTTGACGCTTTGCGGGGGAGATCTCCCCCGCAAAGTGTCAAAGTCACAGGTTTACTTGTGACTTTTGCAGTGGTGGAACGCACTCAGCGAGCGTGCCGCTTGGGAACCCACGGCCCAGTGAAGGAGCCCTCGTAGTTAACGTCGTCGTACAACTCTCCACCCGCGGCGAACAATGCGGTTGTGGCGGCTGCGGTCTTGATTGCGCTGGCACCGCCCACGCACCCAGCAGGAACTTTGAAGGTCATGAGTTTGGCCGATTGCTTCACCGATGCCGAGAAACCTGAGCACCCGATGCGCGAAAGCTGACGTAGCGAGGATCCGTTAAGGACTCCGAACTCACTGCTGGTTTGGTCAAACTTGCCCGAGATCGATACCACGTAGCCGTTCGTGCCAATCACCAACACCTCAACCCGGTTCACGTCATCGATGTCCATCGCCGCGACCTTGATTCGCACAGTGATGCCGGTGCGCTTATAGGTGGTGGTGAATTTGGTGATGTCCATTTCGTGCGAACCCACCGGCGGGGAATCTGTAGCGGTCTGGTCGCCCAGGGGGTCGAACGTGTTGTTGGTCTTGGCAAATGCTGCACCTGGGGTGATCAACGCGATCACCGCGGCGACACCGATGGCTGCCCTAAATTTCATGCGCCCTGCTCCTATGTGAGGGAGCCCCCGATTGAGCTCCCCACTACCTTCTGCGATCCCCCGCAATGGTGACAAGGGACGAAAAGGACAACTTTTGAGCAGCAGTTAGTGGCGGGCTTGGTCGACGGCGTACAACACAATCGAGGCCGCAACGCCCGCATTGAGCGACTCGAGCCCCGAGGCCATCGGGATGCTGAGCAGTTGGTCGCACGTCTGCGCAACGAGCCGCGAAAGGCCTTTGCCTTCAGAGCCCACCACGATCACCAGAGGCCCCGAACCGAGCTCGAAGTCTGGCAGCGAGACGTCGCCATCAGCTGCCAGCCCGACGACCATGCACCCGGCTTCTTGATACGCCTTCAGTTGGCGCACCAAGTTAACGGCTTGCGCCACGGGCACACGCGACGCCGCGCCTGCTGAGGTTTTCCAGGCGGCAGCAGTCATGCCCGCCGCTCGACGCTCAGGAATCAAAACCCCATGCGCACCAAACCCGGATGCAGAACGCACCACCGCACCCAAGTTGCGGGGATCGGTCACCGAGTCGAGCGCCACGATGAGCGCAGACTCTCCACGAGCGGCCGCGGTTTCGAGCAGTTCGTCTGGGTGGGCATATTCGTACGCCGGCACTCGAGCAGCAAGGCCCTGGTGCACCGCGCCACCGGTGAGTTTGTCGAGTTCACCTCGAGGCACTTCGAGCATGCCGACGCCCAACTCGGAGGTCAGTTGGAACACCTCACGCAGGCGTCCGTCGCGCTCGGCGTTCTCGGCGACATACACAGCTGTGACGGGCATCCGCGCGCGTAGTACCTCGACCACGGAGTTGCGACCTGCGACCCATTCGGCTGCCCCGCCGCCACGCTTCTTCGGGCGAGACGACGCGACGCGGTCAGCCTTCTGACGCATCTTGTAAGCCTTGTGCCCCTCACGTTCAAAGGCCTTGGGCGTAGGCCCCTTGCCCTCAAGCGCCCGGCGCACTCGGCCGCCCGAACCAGCTGTCGGGTTACCTTTGCCGGTCTTCTTAATCGCGCCTCTGCGCGCGGAATTGCCTGCCATCTAACTCAAACTCCACTTCGGGCCTTCGGGGGTGTCTTCAACCTCAACACCCGCAGCTTTGAGGGCGTCGCGTACGCCGTCGGCGGCCGCCCAATCCTTTGCTGCACGTGCGGCGGCACGTTGTTCCAACAACGTCGAGACCAGCGCGTCAAGTGCGCCGTGCAGGCCGCTCTCTGATGCGGTTCCCCAGGCGGGATCGGCCGGGTCGAGACCCAACACCGACAGCATTGCCACAACTGAACCGGCTTCGGCTACAGCCGAATCTCCGGCGGCCAGTGCCTTGTTGCCAGCCCGCACAGTGTCATGCAGCACGGCCAGCGCAGCCGGGGTGCCCAGGTCGTCGTTCATCGCGGCAACGAAACCTGCTGGCAGTTCGCCAGTGGCACGACTGGCGCGTTCGAGGAACCCCTCAATGCGTCGGTACGACGCCGCCGCCTCATCTAGTGCCTCAAAGGAAAACTCCACCATCGAGCGGTAGTGCGCCGCGACCATGTAGTAGCGAAGTTCGACTGGGCGGACCCGCTTGATGACTTCGCCGACCACCAATGAGTTGCCCAACGACTTGCTCATCTTTTCGCCAGCCGTGGTGATCCAGGCGTTGTGCATCCAGGTTTGGGCGAACCCACGCCCGCTGGCACGCGACTGCGCTTGCTCGTTCTCGTGGTGAGGGAACCTAAGGTCCACGCCGCCACCGTGAATGTCGAAGTCCGCACCCAGGTATTTGCCCGCCATCGCCGAGCACTCGATGTGCCAGCCAGGCCGACCACGACCCCAAGGAGCGGGCCACGAAGCAGTGACGGGCTCGCTTTCCTTGTGGCCTTTCCACAGCGCAAAGTCACGTGGGTCGTGTTTGCCGCGAGGGTCAGCATCAGCTGCGGCTTCCATGTCGTCGACCCTTTGGCCGCTGAGTTCGCCATAGGCGGGCCACGACTGAACGTCGAAGTACACGTCACCCGACGCATCGGGAGCTACATACGCATGGCCGGCATCAATTAGTTCGGCGATTAACTCAACCATCTCCGGAATGTGCCCGGTGGCCAGCGGCTCATAGGTTGGCGGCAACACGTTGAGGGAGGTGTAGGCCTGGTCGAGGGCTCGCGACATGTCGTAAGCCAGGTTGTACCAAGGGCGGCCCTGCTCGGCCGACTTGGTCAAGATCTTGTCGTCAATGTCGGTGATGTTGCGGATGAAATCGACGGCAAGCCCCGAAGCGGAGAGCCAGCGACGCAAGACATCGAAGTTGACTGCAGAGCGCACATGGCCGACGTGCGGCTCGCTTTGGACTGTGAGGCCACAGACGTAAATGCTCGCGCGACCGGGGATCAGCGGCACGAAGTCGCGGACCTGGCGGGTAAGGGAGTCATAGAGTCTGAGTGCGGACACCACAGGATTCTATCGGCGATCACGCCCGGGCCTTGCATCGTCGCCCACCGCATGCGCACCTGCTTAAGCGTCATACGATCTGCTGCATGCCTGCACCCACCTTTCATCGGTACGTCGCCCTCGGCGATTCATTCACCGAAGGCGTGGGTGATCCCGATCCCGATCGCCCCAACGGGTTGCGTGGTTGGGCCGATCGAGTCGCTGAGGTCCTCAACGCGCAGACGCCCGACTTCGGCTACGCCAACTTGGCGATTCGAGGTCGCAAGATGGCCAGCATCCTCGATGAACAACTCGCGCCGGCGATCGCTTTGCGGCCCGACTTGGTGTCTATCTATTCGGGCGCCAACGACTTGCTCCGACCCAAAGTGGATATCGACGCATTGGTCGCGTCGTACACCGAAGGCATCAAGGCGCTAAGCGCAACTGGAGCCACCATCGTGCTCTTCACCGCCTACGACCCCGGCATCTCCTTGATTTTCAAACCAGTGCGTGGGCGGATGGCAATCTACAACGAAGGCGTGCGCGAGATCGCCGACGAGACCGGGGCGCTGATCGTGGACATGTGGCGGATGCGCGACGTGCCGCCCTACGCCATCTGGGACGACGACCGGATGCATCTCAACGCCGGCGGTCACCAACACATCGCTCGTGCGGTCTTGGACCGGCTCGGCATCGAGCACCAGTTGCCGGTGCCACCTGTGCCCCCTCCACCGCAACGCACCGCCGCCGAGGCTCGACAAGAACACTTCCAGTGGGCCAAGGAACACGCCGCACCATGGGTTCACCGTCGGCTCACTGGCCGCTCATCTGGTGACAACGTGCAGCCGAAGCGACCCACGTTGGGGCCAATCTCAAGCTAGACCGAGTAGCCGCCGTCGACATCGAGCTTTTGTCCAGTGATGAACCCGGCACGCCTCGAGGCCAAGAAGCAGACGGCCTCGGCGATGTCGTGCGCCGTACCAAACGTGCGCAGCGCGATGTTGCCCCTGGCCACTTCGAGGGCGCGCTCATCGAGTTCTCCGGAGCTGATCAAGCGTTCGGCCATGCCATCGGTCAGCATGCCTGGGCCAACGCAATTGGCGCGCACGCCGTACCTGCCTTCTTCTGCCGCCACAGCCTTAATGAACTGCTCGACGGCGCCCTTGGGGATCGATGAGAGCGCGTCGCGGACCGGGTAGCGAGAGGTTGCCGCGGTCGTCACCGCCACAATGGACCCGGCCGAGCCTCGCAGGTGCGGCAACGCTGGCAAGACCACGTTGGCAAAGCCCATGACATCGGCGTTGAGCTGGTCCAGGAGGTACCCGGGGGCAACTGCCGAGAGGTGAGTCATCGGCACGTGCGGTCCTGCAGCGTGTACGACGGTGTGAATGCCACCGAAGTAGTCGGCAACGGCATCGACCACACCAGCGGCCTCAACCATGTCTTCAACGTCGAGTGGCCATGTCTTGGCCCGCACGCCACGCTCGTGCGCCTGCGCCACCAGCGCATCCACGGAGTCGGCATTAGTGCGCCAGGTAAGTGCCACATCACAGCCTCGCTCGATAAGCATCTGGGCAACCACACGCCCAATCCCGCCGCTTGCACCCACGACCAGGGCCGCACCATCGAGTCCGGAAAAGTCATCCATAAGACGTCATGATGCCCAATGGCTCACGAGGCGGTGAACTCCACCTTGTGCCAACCAGTGGCACCATCAGGCACCACGTCTCGAACCACAGCGGTTTGGGTGGCACCTGATTTGTCACGGGCCCGCACCAGCACCACATGATCTCCGGCATCGAGCGTCGCGGCGATGCTCCACTGCACCCACGTATCAATACCTTCAACGTTTCCTAGGATGGCTTGCTCCCAGGCTCCCCCATCCAGTTGCACCTCAACCGCCTCGATGCCCACTCCTGGCGACCAGGCAACCCCGCCAAATCGAGTGGGGCCAATCCCGACGGTTGCTCCGTCGGCAGGTACGTCGATGCGCGACGTGAGCTTCATGGTAGCCTTTTCGGCCCAACCGCGTTCGGTCCAGTAGGCAGAAAAGTCCTCGAACTTAGTGACCTCTAGATCCACCAGCCACTTGGTGGCCGACACAAACCCGTAGAGCCCAGGCACCACCATGCGCACGGGGAAGCCATGCTCCACTGGTAGCGGGACGCCGTTCATGGCAACTACTAACAGGGCATCTGGTTCGTCGAGCAGCGCTTGGAGTGGGGTGCCGCATGTCCAGCCATCCACCGAGGTCTGCTTCACGGCATCGGCGCCTGGTTGGACTCCCGCCTCAGCCAAGATCTCGCGCACCGGCACGCCCGACCAATAGGCGTTGCCCACTAATGGACCGCCCACTTCGTTTGAGACGCAACTGATCGTGATCCAGCGACCCTGAAGTCCTCTGTTGATCAGGTCTTCGTACGTCAACGTGATCTCTCGATCGACCAGACCGTGCACCCGCAAGCGCCACGTGTTGGGGGCGACGTACGGCGGAGAAAGCGCGGTGTCGATTCGATAAAACGACTCATTGGGGGTGCGCCACTTCGCCATACCCTTGAGGCCAAGATTTGCCCCTTGAGGCTCCACGCCCGCATCAACTGGAAGTCGCAATAGCCCTCGGGCCGACTCCAACTTTCGCCGGGTGCTGCCTTTCCACCACCCGCCGACACCGGCGGCTGTCCCGACTACGCCGATAAAGGCGGCCCGCTTGAGAAACGTGCGTCTGCTCGTGGGCTCTTGGGTGGCGTCTACTGAGGGGACACTTCCCCCGAGCAGCATCCTGTGTCCCACGATCCAGGTGATCGAGCCAATGGCGATGGGAAGAAGCTTCACAACCGAAGTCAGCGGCACTTGCGCGAGCAGACCCACGAGGGCGAGCAGGCCGAACACGGCGTACCCCAAACGTCGGCTGCGCAGACTCGTGATCCCAGCTAGCGCGCCGACCGACGCTAAGCCCGCAACTGTGCCTGCCACCAACAGCGGCTTGTCCCAGTGGCCGACGAGATGAATCAATGTGAGTGCCAAGGGCCCCGGCACTTGGTCGCGGACCATCTCGCTGACGGCGCGGGTGGGACCCACTGTGCCCAGGGCAGCAGCGCACCCTTCGGCCACTGCCGCACCGCTAAGGGCGACCAACGAGCCGCCGAGCGCCGCTCTTCCCCGCTGTGACATGTCGTTAATAGTCGCATCTGAGTTAGCCTCGCGGGGTGGTTTTCTCCAGGTTTGGCATCGCCATTGCTCTCAGTGCGCTGACGCTAAACCTCGCGCCGACCCCGCTTGAGGCGGCCACGCAACCTTTGAGTGGGATCGTCATCGCCATCGATCCGGGCCACCAACTGGGCAATCACAACTTCCCCAGCAAGATCAATCGCCTAGTCAATGCGGGTGGGTTCAAGAAGGCCTGCAATAGCACCGGTACTGCAACCAACAGTGGTTTCCCAGAGGCAACCTTTACCTTCTTGACCGCTCGCAGAGTAGCTCGGCGGCTCCGTGATTTAGGGGCAGTGGTTTACCTCACCCGCACAGCCAACTCGCAATCACTGTGGGGTCCATGCATCGATGCGCGCGGGTTGTTCGGCGCCAAGGTCGGCGCCGACCTCACGTTGAGCATTCATGGCGATGGATCAACCAGCGGAGGACGCGGGTTTCACATCATCGCCCCCACCCTGGTCAAGGGATATACGGGCGACATCGTCACGCCATCAGCACGTTTGGCACGGGCTGTGCGCTCAGCCCTGCTCACTGCTGGATACACCCCAGCCACCTACACAGCCGGCGGCGATGGTCTGGACTTCCGAGGAGATCTCGGCACCCTCAATCGATCTGATGTACCCGTGGTGATGGCCGAATTGGGCAACATGCGCTCGGCTCGCGATGCTGCGTGGATGAGCACGCCAGAGGGCCGCGACCGCATGGCTGCATCACTAGTGCGAGGCCTGCGGGCCTTCCTACGGCGCTAAGGTCGGAGCTGTGCGTGTAGGTATCGGCACTGATGTGCATCGTCTCGTCGCTGGCCGACCCATGCACCTGGCCGGGCTGCACTGGCCCGATGAACCTCAGGGACTAGAAGGCCACTCAGACGCCGACGTGGCCTGCCACGCAGCGTGCGATGCCTTGCTCTCAGCCGCCGGTCTTGGCGACCTGGGCTCAAACTTCGGCGTCGCCGAGCCCGAGTGGGCCGGCGCGGCCGGGCTCGCGCTGCTCGCCGAGACAGTACGTCGTGTGCACGCCGCAGGATTCACCATCGGGAACGTCGCGATCCAAGTGATCGGCAACCGCCCACGGCTGGGCCCCGGGAGGGCAGAAGCCACCGAGTTGCTCAGCGCCTGCGTTGGCGCACCCGTCTCATTGTCGGCCACCACGACCGACGGACTC
>CALMMO010000050.1 GCA_937868455.1 uncultured Marmoricola sp. | reverse complement strand
TACGCGCACCTCAAAACGATCCTTCAAGCCCTGACCTTCTTGCGCTGCCCCAACACCTGGGTGCTCAAGTCGCCGATGCACTTTGAGCACCTCGGGCCGCTCATCAAGACCTTCCCCGACGCCACCATCGCCTTCACCCACCGCGACCCCGTCGCAGTCATCCAGTCGGCCATCACGATGCTCGCGTACGGCGACCGCATGCGCCGCACCAGCATCGAACCGGTTCAACTTCGCGACTACTGGATCGACCGCATCGAGCGCCTGCTGCGCGCGGGAGTCCGCGACCGCGAACTGGTCCCCAAAGACCAGTCGATCGACGTGCTGTTCCACGAGTTCATGACCAACGACATGGCCGTGGTCGAGCAGTTCTATGAGCGTGCCGGCCTCGAACTCGACCGGGGAACTCGCAACCACCTCACCAACTACCTCGCGGCCAACCCTCGGGGCAAGCACGGACAGGTCAGCTACGACCTCCAGGGCGACTTCGGCATCAGCCCTGCTGAAGTCCGCGAACGATTTGGGTTCTACTTCGACCGATTTGCCGTCAAGCCAGAGATCTAGGAGCAACCAATGCGCGTGATTCGCACCCACGAACCTGGGGTCGTCACTATCGACACCGTGCCCGACCCGGAGCCAGGTGCGGCCGACGTACTCGTGCGCGTGCACGCGTGTGGGCTGTGCGGCACCGACCTGAGCTACGTCAAGCACGGCGGAGTTGGGGGTCCTGGGCCCGAGCCCCTGGCCCTGGGACACGAACTATCCGGCGTGATCGAAGCCGTCGGCACGGGGGTCGACGGCTTCGCGGTGGGTGATCGGGTGGTGGTTCACCCTGGCAACGACGAGTTGGGTCGCATCGGCAACGGAGCACCTGAGGGCGGTCTCTCCGATCTGGTGTTGGTCCGCCAAGCCCAGGGTCGGCTGCTGCGGGTGCCTGAGGGCATGGATCTGACCTACGCCGCATTGACCGAACCTGTCGCCGTCGGCATGCACGCCGCCGAGCGACTGGAACTGGCCCCTGGCGCCAAGGTGGTCGTCGTGGGTTGCGGCCCGGTCGGCATGGCGGCGCTGGCCTCGCTGCTCGACGCGGGTGCGGCCTCGGTGGTGGCCATCGACCCAGGTGAAACCCGTCGCCGCATCGCACTGGAGTTGGGCGCCGAGGCGGCGCTTGACCCATTCGAGCGCGGCATGTGGAAGCAACTCTCAGAGATCCACGGTCGGCACCCCTCCGGCTCACCGCTGTCGAATGCCTACATCGAGGCCTCGGGTTCGGCTGAAATGTTGAACCAAGTGATCTCGCGGGCGGCTCCTCGATCACGGATCTGCGTGCCCGCCGTACACCTCCAAGACGTCACCATCAGCATGTTGGTGGTCTTGATGAAGGAACTAGAAATCCGAGGCGCGATCGAATACCCCGACCGATTCGAAGACGCCCTCGACCTGCTGGCCCGTCGCGACCTCTCACCGATGCTCACCGACTTGGTGAGCCTTGAGGACGCGGCGGCCGCGTTGATGGATCCCGCGGCGATGCGCGCGGCCGGCAAGACGATGGCAATCGTGGACGGAGCCCACTGATGAGCGAGACCTACCGAGGCGTGCACTGGGACCGGCCAGGAGCCGATGCGCTCGAACCAGCCGACTCCCAAACCGCCACTCAGATCGCTGACAACCTATGGATGTCGACCGGGTTGTCGAACAGCTACATGTTCACCACCTCGGCCGGACGCGTCATCGTCAACACCGGCATGGGGTTCGAAGGTCCGATCCACAAGCATGTGTACGACGCAGTCGACGCCTCCCCGGTCCACACCGTGGTGATCACCCAAGGGCACTACGACCACGTGGGTGGCATCAAGCAGTTCCTCGAAGCAGATGGCTCCACCGAGGTGATTGCTGGCGGAGATTGGCGCACCTGGCGCAACGACAACGAGCGCCTCGCGCGATTCCGCACCGACCGGTCGGCCTTCGCGTTCATGCCCAAGGTGCTCAGGGGCCTTAAGCAGGTGGGCGAGCGATTCCCCGACGCCGATATCAGCCAAGGCGAGATCACCCCAACGATTGAGGTCACCGAGCGTCGCAGTTTCACCATCGGGGATCTCACCTTCGAGACCATCCCAGTGCGCGGAGGTGAAACCACCGACTCGCTGGTCATCTGGCTGCCCGAGCAGCGCATCTGTTTGTCGGGCAACACTTTCGGTCCGCTATTTGCTCACGTGCCCAACTTGGTGACGTTGCGCGGAGACCGTTACCGCGACCCACTCGACGTACTCGCCACCATCGAAACCGTCCGCGCTCTTGGTGCCGAGATGCTCGTGACCGGCCACTTTGAGCCAATCCGCGGGGCGGCCGTGATCGAGCGCGAGTTGAGCAACCTGCATGGGGCGCTCCAGCATGTGCATGACGCGACCGTGGCAGGGATGAATGCCGGCAAGGACGTCCACTCCTTGATGCGGACTGTCGAGGTGCCGGCGGAGTACGACGTTGGCGAGGGCTACGGCCAGACCAAGTGGAATGTGCGCGCTATCTGGGAGAACTACGCCGGCTGGTTCCACCACGACTCCAGCACGGAGTTGTACGGCGTCTCACCGCGTTCGGTGCACCCGGATTTGGTGGAGTTGGCCGGAGCCGAGGCGATCGTGGCCTCAGCGCGCAAGCGCCTCGATGCTGGTGAACCCCTCGAAGCGATTCACCTTGCTGAGATTGCCGGGGACAACCTGGCAGCCCTGGAGGTGCTCGTTGCAGCTCATGAGATCTTGTTGGCCGAGTCGGTCAACTTCTGGGAGCGCTCGTGGCTCCAACGCAGACTCGAGGTGCTCGGCAAGCAGATCGGTAGCCAACAGTGACCAACGAACTCTCTTTCGACTTCTCCGGCTCTGCGGTGCTCATCACCGGGGGCACGAGCGGCATCGGCCATGGCATCGCGACTCACTTCCGCGACGCCGGTGCCGAGGTGATCGTGACTGGCACCCGAGCCGCTGCCAGTGAGTACTCCACCGATTTGGCTGGCATGGGATACCGCCAATTCGTGGCCACCGACGCTGAGGCAACAGTTGAGTTGGCCAAGTCTTTAGAGACGCTCGACGTACTCATCAACA
>CALMMO010000049.1 GCA_937868455.1 uncultured Marmoricola sp. | reverse complement strand
AGCTTGTCGCGCGGACTTTCCATCCAGGCCGCGAGCCAGCGTCGCGCAACTTCGGGAGTGTCAGTGTCTCTAGCCAGCAAAGCGCGGTGCTTGGCGTAGAGGTTCGGCGAAACACCCTCGGTGCGATAACGCTTCTCAATGTCTGCGTAGACCCGGCGCACGATCTTGAGCGGGATGCGAGCCGAGCGGCGGGTGCGCGCCAACGCAAAGCGGCACTCCCAGAGCACTTCGAAACGCTGCCGCTCAGTCAGCGCTGGTCCAGCATCGCGAAGCTGGTTGAGCAGCCATGACAAGTGGGGGAGCTCGTGTTCACCTGGGCGCGAGGTCTCATAGACCGCGATCAAATTGATCCGGGCCTGGATCTGTTGGTTCGGGGTGCCGTGCTCATCGGCAAGGGCAACCGCACGCTCAGCAGCAGCGACCTGCTCAGGACCTGGAGACAGTGTGTCGAGGGCGCGCAGAGAGCGCTCAACGACGACGGTCCCCTCACCTTGTGACACGTGCGCTCCTGACAAATGCGTTGGTCTGAGATGCCGCATGGGCAGCCTCCCGACGGGTGTGATCGGCCCCCCGCATCGAACCCCGTCTCAAGACGCCAAGATTCTAGAGGGTGCGGGGGCACGTCGATAAGCCCGATGACTAGCGTTACCGGTCATGGGCGCCAACGTGCTGTGGTTCAGACGTGATCTGCGCCTGAGCGACCACCCAGCCTTGGCCGCCGCTGCATCCGCAGGTGAGGTGGCGCCACTCTTTGTCATCGACCCGGTCTTGTGGTCCCGCTCAGGGCCATTGCGGCGTGCCTGGCTAGCGGCCAATCTGCGCGCACTCATGGAGCACTTGCCGGTGTCAGTGCGGGTAGGAGATCCGGTCTCGGTCGTCGCCGAGTTTGCCCGCGAGGTCGACGCCTCATCCGTGCACGTCACCACCGAGACCACCCCCTACGGGCGCCAGCGCGATCTGGCCGGCATCACATTGCATGAAACCGGTTCGGCCTACGCCGTCACTCCGGGGCGAGTAAAGAAGGCCGATGGCTCGCCGTACCTCGTGTTCACGCCCTGGTCACGAGCCTGGCGCGCGCACAGTTGGCCCCGGCCAGCCACCTACGGTCACGTCAGCGTGAGCAGTGCGCGCTCAGATCCACAAGCGCTCGCCATGCTCGACGCGGCCATCGAGGCGAGTCCGATCGCGTTGCCCGAGCCCGGCGAAGAAGCGGCACTGAAGCGCTGGCACCAGGTCTTGGGCGGCCTTGAGAGGTACGGCGCTCTGCGTGATCGCCCCGATCTGGACGGCACCAGCCAACTCTCTGCCTATCTCAAGGTCGGCGCCATCCACCCGCGCACCCTTCTGGCCGACCTCGACCTGACCCTCCCTGGCCACCAGGTGTTCGCCACCGAGTTGGCTTGGCGAGAGTTCTACGCGGACGTGCTCTCCCGCCATCCCAACTCAGCCTGGGCCGACCTCAAGCCGCTCCCCATTGAGTACGACGACGATCCTGCCGCCCTCGCCCTGTGGCAAACCGGACACACCGGCTTCCCCATCGTTGATGCCGGCATGCGCCAAATGCTGGCCACCGGCTGGATGCACAACCGCGTTCGGATGATCGTCGCAAGCTTCTTGAGCAAGGACCTCCACATCTGGTGGCCAGCGGGCGCTCGATGGTTCATGGAGCACCTCATCGATGGCGACATCGCCTCCAACTCCCACGGTTGGCAATGGG
>CALMMO010000048.1 GCA_937868455.1 uncultured Marmoricola sp. | reverse complement strand
CCCCGAGGCAGGTGTCTATCTCGCCGAGCATCGGCTCATCAGCGTGGGCGAAACAGAGGTGCCAGCGATCCTCTACCGCGCCCGGCAGACGCCACTTGATGGGACTGCACCCGCGTTGCTTTATGGGTACGGCGCCTACGAAACATGTTGGCCAGCCGACTATGACCCCGTTCTGCTCGGACTCCTCGATCGTGGCTTGGTGTTCGTCGATGTGCAGCCCAGAGGCGGCGGCGACTTGGGGCGTCAGTGGTATCTCCAGGGACGGATGGAACACAAGCTCAACACCTTCAACGACTATCTCGCGGTCGCCGACGCATTGGCTGATGGGGTGGTGGATGGAGCCCGGATGGCAACGCGCGGCATGTCAGCAGGGGGCCTGTTGCAGGCAGTGGTGATGTCACGTCGCCCCGACCGATGGCGGGCCGTGATCGCCGAAGTGCCCTTTGTCGACGTGGTCGGCGCCATGAGTGACCCGACTCTGCCGCTGACGGTCAATGAGTGGGAAGAGTGGGGCAACCCGGCGGACCCAGAGGTGAAGGCACGGCTTGCGTCGTACTCGCCTTGTGAGGCGCTGCCCACCAGTTCGGCCGCCCCTCATGTGCTGGTGACGGGTGCACTCAATGATCCGCGCGTGCTGATCAAGGAGCCTGCGCTCTGGGTCAGCCGCCTGCACGGCTTGGGATCGATGTGGCGCGAGCGAGTGAAGTTCCGAGCGGAGCTAAACCCCTGCTCCCATGATGGTCCGACCCCCTCGCAGCGTGTGGCCTACGAAGCCGAGCTAGGTGCCTGGTTGCTCGATCACCTCGGTCTCTAGCGGGCTCGCTGTCTTAGTAGGGCCCAGTCCTCAAATGGCACTATGAGTTCGAAGACCCCCACAAGAAGGTGTGTGATGAGTCAGAACGTCGAGGTCAGCCACAACGAGGCCGAGCAGCGCTACGAAATCCGAGTGGACGAGGTGCTGGTCGGGTTTGCGACGTACTTCCCTCGCGGTGAGGCGCTGGTCTTCAACCACACCGAGATTGATCCGACGTACGGCGGCCAGGGACTCGGGGCTGTGCTCATTGGTTCGGCCATGGCCATGGTTAAAGAGGCCATGGTCAAAGAGGAGGCCAGCTGGAAAGTCGTGCCCCGGTGCAGTTTCGTTGCGAGTTGGTTCCAACGGCATCCCGAGCACGCGGATTTGGTGGCCTAAAAGCAGAAGCGGGACGTCATACGAATCAAGCCCAATAGCGACCGATTCGTATGACGTCCCGCAAAGCCCTACGGGAGGGGGTTGTCGTCGGCGGGTTCGCCGCGGAACTTCTCCAGGGCCGACATCACGTGGTAGAGCACGATGGCTGCCAAGGTGCCCAAGGCGATGCCGGTGAAGCTGAGCGATCCCTTGTTCAACGTGAGGTTGCCGATGCCCATGATCAAAGCGGCGGCGGCGGGGTACTGGTTCTTGGCGTGGCTAAAGTCCACCCGGTTGTCGATCCAGATCTTCACACCGATGAGCCCGATCAGACCGTAGAGAGCGACAGTCACGCCACCAAGAACCCCTGGTGGGATCGTGTTGAGCAGTGCGCCCACCTTGGGCGAAAGGCTGAGCAAGATCGCGATGCCGCCGGCCACCCAATAGGCAGCTGTGGAGAACACGCGAGTTGCGGTCATGACACCGATGTTTTCGCCGTACGTCGTGGTGGCTGATCCGCCACCAAGACCGGCCAACGCTGAGGCGAGACCATCGGCGGTCAACGCCATGCCGGTGCGCTTGTTGATCGATTCATCGCCCACCAGGTGAGCCACCGAGCGCACGTGGCCGACGTTTTCGGCAACCAGAACGAGTACGACGGGCAAGAACATCGGCACGATCGACCAGGTCACCGTCGGGGAGGTGAATGTCGGCAACCCGACCCAGTCAGCCTCGCCAACAGCTTTGAAGCTGATTTCACCAGCCAAAGCCGAAGCCAAGTAGCCCACCGCGACACCGATCAGAATCGAGAGGCGAGCGGCGAGCCCGTGGGTGATCACCGCGATCACGATGATCGTTGCCAACGTGAGCGTCGCGATCCAGGGAGACTTTTGGTAGTTGCTGGTGGCCACGCCACCCAGGTTGAAACCGATCAGCGCGACGATGGCGCCGGTGACGACTGGGGGCATCAGTTTGTCGATCCACCCGGTGCCAGTCGCATTAACGATGAGTCCGACGGCGGCGAGCAGCAGGCCGGTGATGATGATGCCGAACAGCGCGGCACCCATGTCATGTTGACCCTTGGCGGCCATGATCGGTGCGATGAACGCGAACGATGAGCCGAGGTAGCTAGGCACCTTGTTGCGCGTGAGGGCCAAGAACAACATCGTGCCCACGCCGGAGAAGAACAGCGTGGTTGTCGGCGGGAAGCCGGTGATGACCGGCACCAAGAACGTCGCGCCAAACATTGCGACGACGTGTTGAGCGCCAAATCCAATTGTTCGTGGCCAGGTCAAGCGTTCAGACGGGCCAACTAATGCGTTTGCCGCAACGGTGCGCCCGTTGCCGTGCAAGGTCCAAGGCAAGATTGCCTCCCCAATGAGTGCGAATAGTCCGTGAGCAATCTACTCAGCTCAGCGGTTATGGGAAGGGGGGTGCGAGAACTGCCGGGCAAAGCGCCAAAGTCACAGGTTTACTTGTGGTTTTAGTCAACTAGAGCCGGAATTGTCCCTAATCTGCCAGCCTGGAAATCCTCAAATGCCTGGACCAATTGCTCGCGGGTGTTCATCACAAATGGTCCATAAGCTGCCACGGGTTCCTTGATGGGCAGCCCGCCGAGCAGCACCACATCGAGTGCGTGGTGGCGAGAGTCTTGGCGTTGGTTAGCGCCAAGGACGATCGAGTCGCCTGCGCCAAAGACCGCCAACTGGCCACTGTTGAGGGGTCGACGTTCGGCGCCCGCGTGGCCATCACCGCTCATGACGTAGGCCAACGCGTTGAAATCGCGGCGCCACGGGAGTTCGATGCTGGCCCCCGGGCTAATGGTCGCGTGCACCATCGTGATGGGAGTGTGGGTCACCCCAGGCCCTTGATGGTCGCCCAGGTCACCGGCGATCAGTCTGAGTAAGGAGCCACCATCGGGGGTGGTGAGCAGCGAGACGGCGCTGCTGTGAATGTCTTGGTACCTCGGTGTCGCCATTTTGGAGGCGCTGGGAAGGTTCACCCACAGTTGCAGCCCGTGGAAAAGGCCGCCTTGCATCACGATGTGTTCTGGCGGTGCCTCGATGTGCAGCAGTCCCGATCCGGCCGTCATCCATTGAGTGTCGCCGTCAGTGATGAAGCCACCGCCGCCAGCCGAGTCGCGGTGCTCAAGCAGGCCATCGATCATGTAGGTGACGGTCTCGAAGCCTCGGTGTGGGTGCCAGGGTGTGCCCTTGGGCTCGCCCGCGGCGTACTCCACTTCCCCCATCTGGTCCATGTGGATGAACGGGTCGAGTACGTCGAAGCCGACGCCGGCAAAGGCGCGGCGTACCGGAAATCCCTCGCCCTCAAACCCCCTCGGCGCTGTCGTCACTGAGTGGACCGGTCGACTGTGCGCGTTGGGTGCGGCCGCGATGGCTGGCAACAGCAGCGGGTTATCCACGGTGATCGCAGGCATTTCCTCAGTCTATGTGACAGATCAACTATCAGGGCGAAATCGCTGTGACAGCCCTGTGATGTTGGTGCAACGGTCGTGACGAAATGACGGAGCAATGTACTCATTACCGGGCAGGGCGTCCGGGAAACCAAAAGCCCGGTCTTCCCCAAAGCCGGAGAACGAAGGAGAAAGAAAATGAAGCACTTCACTCGCCAGACCATCGCTTTCGCAGCC
>CALMMO010000047.1 GCA_937868455.1 uncultured Marmoricola sp. | reverse complement strand
TCACCTAGCTGAGTGACTTCCTACTTACTAAGCGTTGTGGCCCGGGCAACCGGGCCACAACGCTTTTTGGTGCTAGTTGCTCACGCGGGAACGATCTAGGAAACGGTCTCGAAGCGGATTCCTGCGGCAACTAACCGTGCGGTGAGGTTCGTTCCCATCGCGGCGGCAGTCGTGACTTGCCCTGCAGTAGGAGGGTTGTCATCGAAGGCAAGGCACAGCGCTGATTCGGCCAACATCTTGGCCGTCTCGCCATAGCCGGGGTCTCCCCCGCTCACCCGGGTGTGCACGCGGCGGCCCGCTGATTCACCGATGAAGTCAACCGTGAACCAGGAGCGAGCCCGACGTTGCTCATCAGGCCCGTCACCTTGAGGCATCTTCTCCAACATCATCCGCCGCAACGGGCCGACCTGCGCGGCCAGGCCGAGGGCCCCGATCCCGGCGACTCCGCCAACGAGGTAGCGCAGCGTCTTGATGCCGGCGTAGTGGGAGTAGGAGAAGTCTGGACCGTACGACGCAAGTGCCGCGCCCGAGTGCGCCACCACTGCTGGATCGATGGTGGGCAGCGGCACCAGCCAATAACCAAGTTCGGCATCGCGATGCGGCTTGCCTGCAACCGCACGTGAGCGACGGCCAGCGGGCTTGCCTTCCTTCTCTCGCCGACGTCGGGCAGCCTCACGCGCTTGAGCGGTACGCGGGATCGACGCAATCACGGTGTGGAATGTGCCGCCGGAAGGCTGACCGCTGGCCCGCACGACCCCGCGCAATGAGATCGGTGCGTCGGTACCTAGTTGCTGCACGGCGTACAACGCACCGAGGTCGTGCGGGATCGAGTCGAAACCACATGAGTGCACAATGCGTGCCCCGGTCTGCACTGCCCGATCATGGTGGCGGGAATACATCAGATCGACGAACTCTGCTTCACCAGTCAGATCGACGTAGTCGGTGCCCGCGTCGGCACACGCTTGCACCAGCGGTTCGCCATGGGCAAGGTACGGGCCGACCGTCGTAATCAGCACCCGAGTCCGGGCCGCGATGTCGGCCAATGCAGCCGCATCAGTGACGTCAGCAACCAGAAGTGACAACTCACCCAGTGCTGGGTTCACTGCGGCCAGGTCGTCGCGCACCCGGGCGAGTTTGGCCTCGTTTCGCCCAGCCAGTGCCCACCGAGTTGAGGCAGGGGCATGGCGTGCTAGGTACTGCGCGGTCAGGCCACCGGTGAATCCGGTCGCACCAAACAGCACGATGTCAAAGTCTCGATCAGCCACGGGGTCCTCCTGTTGTGGGTGGGCGGGCGCAAGCCTACGGGTCGTAGGCTCCACCCATGTGCCGAAGCATCCGTCCGCTCAACAACTTTGAGCCGCCAGCGACTCATGACGAGATTCACGCCGCTGCGCTGCAATACGTTCGCAAGGTTGGTGGGTCCACCAAGCCCAGTGCGGCGAATCAGGTGGCCTTCGATCAAGCTGTGAAGATCATCGAGTCAGCCACCCGCGACCTGGTGGAGGCGTTGGTGACGACAGCCCCGCCCAAGAACCGGGAGACCGAAGCAATCAAAGCAAGGGCACGCGCAGAAGCCCGCTATGCGCGTTAACCAGCGCTGACGAACACATGGGCAGCCGAGTCAACACTGAGTTCGGTGATCTCGCCGGCTGAACCAATCGCGATGCCTTGGTCGACCCGCCACGCCTTGACGTCGGCACCAGGGGTGGCGCCCACACGTCGCAGCGCCCCCATCAGTGCGCCATCCTTCTGAAGCTCCTCAGAGATCCGCTGCACGCGAATGCGTGCCCGTCCTTCAGTCGGCAGCGACTCGCTCAGTGGTGCCGCAGGGCGCATGACGAGTTCATCAGCAGTGTGACCCAGTTCGTCCAGGCCCGGGATCGGGTTGCCGTACGGCGATTCGGTGGGGCCACCCAGCAACTCAACGAGCCTGCGCTCGACAACCTCAGACATCACATGCTCCCAGCGGCATGCCTCATCGTGGACGAGCTCCCAATCCAAGCCGATGACATCGTGTAAGAGACGCTCGGCCAACCGGTGTTTGCGCATCACTCGGGTCGCAGCCACCATGCCCTCGTCAGTCAGGGCCAAGTGCCGATCACCTTGCACAGTGAGGAGCCCGTCGCGCTCCATCCGTGCGACCGTCTGACTCACGGTGGGACCACTGTGGTGCAGTCGCTCGGCGATGCGAGCCCGAAGCGGCGTGACACCTTCCTCGACGAGTTCATAAATCGTCCGAAGGTACATCTCAGTGGTGTCGATCAGGTCGCTCACTCTGCGATTGTGTCAGGTCTGGGAGAGTGGGGCATGGTTGCGTTACGGATTGATCCGAAATACCGAGGTCCGGCTCGTTCAGGCAATGGCGGATGGACCAGTGGCGCGTTCGCCGCACGCATTAGAGGCGACAGTTCAACGCCGGTCGAGGTGACTTTGCGGATGCCACCCCCACTCTCGACCGACTTAGACATCGTGGCCGTCCACGACTGCTGGCAGTTGCTCGATCAGGATGTGCTGATTGCCCAAGCCCGGCTCTGCGAGGCTCGCCCATCGGCCACCGACGTCGTGGCGTTCGAGGAAGCTCAGGATGCGAGCTCACATTTCCCCGGGCTGCGCCACCACCCGTTCCCAACGTGCTTCACGTGCGGCACCGCACGAGAAGACGGGCTGCGCATCTTCCCCGGGCCAGTTGGCGATGGCCGCGTGGCCGCCGTCTGGACCCCCGAGACTCAGGACGAACCCACCCTGTGGGCGGCGCTCGATTGCGCTGGAGCCTGGGCTAGTGATCTTGAGGACCGCGGCTTGGTGCTCGGCCAGATGACGGCGTACGTCGACGTACTCCTCCGTGTGGGGGAGCCACTGATCGTGGTGGGTGAGGCGAGAGGAACTCAGGGGCGCAAGGTTTTCTCCGCGACGTCGCTCTTCACAACCTCAGGTGAGTTGGTCGGCGCCGCTGAACAGATCTGGATTGCCATCGACCCGGTGGCCTTCAACCAATTGCGAGAGCGAACCTAACGAAACCTAGAAGTGGCGAGCTTGGGCAACCAAAAGGCGCATGGCGCCACCAGAAAGCCGCACTGCGGAATCGACCACGACGCCTTTACCGCCACGGGCAATGACCGGGCTAGTCCCCCAGCTCATCATGTTGTCGTCGTAAAGCGCATCTGAAAAGACGTCGTCCTCATTGCCGACCCACTTGGAAGTTTCGGTGAGCGACTCATCGGTGGCATAGGTCTTGCCCATCAACTGGATGTACTTCGAGCTGCGCACACACGAACTGGGCACGCTAAGGGAAACCGTGTGGGCAGTGGTGTCGAAAGAGGCCTTCATCTTCTTGCACGAGGCCGGGGCTTTGCCCGAGCCGATCAGTTGGTGAGCCGACATGTCAGTCACGATCGTGCCTGCCTCACCCATGCTCTGCACCAGCTCCAAAGCGTAAAGTCGATTTCCTTTGGTGGCGACGTAGTAAGTCACCGCTGGGGACTTTTCGGGAGTCGCTGTGAAGTCTGCGACCGTGGTGGTGATCGTCAAACTCTGCTTGGTGTAGTTAACCTGCACGCTGCTGGCATCGACTGTGGAGTCGGGGGTGCTCACAGACACCGGCGCCGAGGTGTTGGTGAAATCAATGGTGACCAGGGCGTGATCGCCTGTGGCGTCGGGGTGGCTATAGCTCTGAGCGTGAGCTAGCCCAGGAGTGAAGGCAACAGCGGCACCTGCCACCCATGCGGCAAGTGTGCGAGAGGTAGCGCGCATCAAGTTGGTCCCCCTTGACCTGAGGATCAATTCGGCAGAACTAACCCACCCCCAAAGGTATGCCCTAAACA
>CALMMO010000046.1 GCA_937868455.1 uncultured Marmoricola sp. | reverse complement strand
CCCCGGTCGCTAGAGCAACCGGGGCGTATGACGTTAAGAGCAAACCGTTGGCAACAAACTCGATCAGCCCAGTGTGTGGCCAGTCGAGCTCAGGTTCTCGCACGCCTCGACGACGCGGGCTGCCATGCCGTTCTCGGCGGCTTTGCCCCAAGCGCGCGGGTCGTAAACCTTCTTGTTGCCGACCTCGCCGTCGACCTTGAGCACACCGTCGTAGTTGTTGAACATGTGCGCCGCGATCGGCCGGGTGAAGGCGTACTGCGTGTCAGTGTCGACGTTCATCTTCACCACGCCGTAGGTAACCGCCGCAGCGATCTCCTCGGGCAGCGAGCCCGAGCCACCGTGGAAGACCAGGTCGAACGGACGCGCACCGGCGGCCAAACCAAGCTCAGCAACGACTGCCTCTTGGGCCGCCTTGAGGATTTCGGGACGCAACTTGACGTTGCCCGGCTTGTAGACGCCGTGCACGTTGCCGAAGGTCAGCGCGGTCATGTAGCGACCCCGCTCGCCAACACCGAGCGCACGCACGGTGGCAATGGCGTCGGCCGGGGTTGAGTAGAGCTTCTCGTCGATCGCGCCCTCAACACCATCTTCTTCACCGCCGACGACACCGACCTCGATTTCGAGGATGATCCGGGCCGCAGCGGCCTTCTCCAGGAGTTCGGTGGCAATGGTGAGGTTCTCAGCCAAGGGCACCGCGGAGCCATCCCACATGTGCGACTGGAACAGCGGAGCCTGACCTTTCTTGACGCGCTCAGCGGAGATGTCGAGCAGCGGCCGCACAAAGCCGTCCAGCTTGTCCTTAGGGCAGTGGTCGGTGTGCAACGCAACGTGAATCGGGTAGTTCTTGGCGACCTCGGCGGCGTAAGCCGCAAAGGCACACGAACCTACGACCATGTTCTTGACCTTCTGGCCGGAGAAGTACTCCGCGCCGCCAGTCGACACCTGGATGATGCCGTCGCTGCCAGCATCGGCGAAGCCTTGGAGTGCCGCGTTGAGGGTCTGGGAGGACGAGACGTTGATGGCCGGGAAGGCGAAGCCCTTCTCCTTAGCCGTGTCGAGCATCTGGGCGTAGATTTCGGGGGTTGCGATGGGCATGGTGCGGCGCTCCTTGAACGTGCCAATAGGTCTACTTCGACCCTAGTACCTACTCACCCGTCATGGGTACGTCGGCGCCCAAGTGCAAGCACGACCATGCGTGTTCGCTGGAAAGCGAGCACAGACCCCCGCATGGCTTACTGTCAGATTTGTTGAAGCAACACCGTCATCAAACAGGGGAGCCCACATGGCTTTGGTTCGGTTCGTACTGGCACTGCTCGCGGCTCTGAGCCTCGTCTCGTGCGGCACACCAAAGACCTCAAGCGACAAGCCGACACCAAAAGCCGATCCCACCATCAACCAGCCCGACACTGGCACCTGTTGGCAGATGGACAACATTACGATCGCCATGTACGCCCCCGAAGCGGTGCCGGTCGACTGCTCTCAGCCGCACAATGTGATGACGCTGGCGGTGCTCAAAGTCGGTGATTCGGTTGATCTCAGCACAGGTACCGCGAACCCGGAGTTCGATGCTCAAAGCGCGCAATGCACACAAGCTCTGAATAAGGAGTTGTCCATGTCTGCTGACCTTGGCCCAGCAGATGTCCACAAGACCGCATTCCTCACCCTTCCGTTCCTGCCTAACTCAGCCAGCATCGTCGCCGGGGCTCGCTGGGCCTGGTGTGGGGTCTATGTCCGCAACAGCTCCAACCCAGATGGGCTCGAGCCCCTTCCGGCAAAGTTCCCGCTGCTGGAGAAAGGGGCAATCCCCCGTCGCTTCGCTTCCTGCGTCGACAAGGCCTACAAGATCGTCAGTTGCTCAGCCCCGCACAAGGCCCGCCACATCACCACCGTCACGTTCGATAAACGCCCATACCCCGGACGCTCTTGGTTTGTCCGGCGCGCGGAGGGGTGCCGCATTATGACCCCGGTCAATCGCCGCTATGTGGCCTTGTGGTCCAGCAAGTGGGAGTGGAAAGTAGGGGAGCGCTACGTCTCTTGCTTCCACAACTAGGTTCGAAGCCCGCACCACCACGAGTTAGGCCGAATCGCTAGCCGCGCCAGGCTCCAGCTAGGTCGGCGTACTGCACCACCCAGGTGTGCATCGCAATCGCCGCAGCGGCGGAGGCATTAATCGATCGAGTCGACCCGAACTGAGCGATCGAGAACGTGCCGTCACAGGCATCGCGCGCAGCATCGGAGAGACCGGGCCCTTCTTGACCGAAGAGGAAGCAGACCTGCTTGGGCAGCGCCACGGTTTCGAGCGGTTGAGATCCCGGCAAGTTATCGATGCCCCATAACGCAACGCCTTTGGTTTGCAGGTACTGCGAGAGATCCAGCGCGGTGGGGTGATGCACGATGTGCTGGTAGCGATCAGTCACCATCGCGCCGCGACGGTTCCAACGCCGGTTGCCCACGATGTGCACCTCGGCAGCCATGAACGCGTTTGCGGTGCGCACCACCGTGCCGATGTTGAAGTCGTGTTGCCAGTTCTCGATGGCCACATGGAAGTCATGGCGACGGGTGTCGAGGTCGGCGATGATCGCCTCCATGCGCCAATAGCGATAGCGGTCGACGACATTGCGCCGATCCCCATCACGCAAGAGGGTCTCGTCGTACTCCTCACCGACTGGCCACTCACCCTCCCACGGCCCGAGTCCGACAACATCTTGGCCGTGGGGCATGGGGTCATACGGCGCCCGCTGCTCATCCACACGCGCAAGGCTAGTCACGAGGTTTGTTGGACCGGCGGATAAGGTCGCCACCGTGCACGCACTCTTGCTTGGGATTGACTGGATGGACCCCCAGTGGTGGCTCGATCATTTCGGCGCCCAGTTCTTCTGGGCCACCCTCGTCGTGGTGTTCGTTGAGTGCGGACTGCTGTTCCCGATCCTGCCCGGAGACTCACTGCTCTTTGCCGCAGGACTCTTCATTGCTCGCGGCGATGTGCCTTATCCGCTGCCATTCGCACTGGTCGCCCTGCTCGTAGCGGCATTCGCAGGCAACGTCAGCGGCTATGAAATCGGTCGCGCTATCGGCCCGCGCCTTGAACAGCGTGAGGGCAGATTCATCAAGAAGAAGTACTTCGAGCAAACCCATGCCTTCTTCGAGCAGTACGGCAACAAAGCACTGGTATTGGGACGGTTCGTGCCAATCGTGCGCACGTTCATCACCGTCGTGGCCGGGATCGGCCACATGCCACGACAGCGCTTTTACACCTGGAGTTTCATCGGGGCGCTGCTGTGGGTTTTCTCTTTGACACTGGCGGGCTACTTCTTGGGCGGGTTCGCCTTGATCCGCGATCACATCGAGGCCGTCGCCTTGCTGATCGTGGCCGTCTCGGTGTTGCCCATGGTCTTCGAATGGTGGCGACACCGACGGGCATAGGGTGAGCCCCATGAACGATCTGGCCCGCGATATCGATGCCTGCTGCCGTCTCAGTGGCACCTTCACCTTGCGCTCGGGCCAGGTGGCTCACGAGTACTTCGACAAGTACCTCTTCGAGTCCGATCCCGTGCTGCTAGGCCGAGTCGCCGACGAAATGGTTCGACTAATCCCCGAGGGCACCGAACTCCTAGGCGGACTCGAACTTGGTGGGGTGCCCATCGCCACAGCAGTCTCCGCACGCACCGGATTGCCTGCCCTTTTCGTGCGCAAACAGGCCAAGGAGTACGGCACCTGCAAACTCGCTGAGGGCCCTGCAGTCGCTGGTCGCCGAGTCACCCTCATCGAAGACGTCATCACCACTGGCGGCGCCGTACGAGATGCGACAAAGGCGCTGCGCGAAGCTGGCGCCATCGTCGAGCACGTAGTGTGCGCGATCGACCGCTCCCCCGGCGACGACAACCCGCTCACCGACGTTGGCCTGCAGATTTACCCCGTGCTCACCAAAGCCCAGCTCGACGAAGCCCGCGCCGCAGCTCAGTAACTCCGCGCGCCCGGAGGTCATACCTTTCGGTCGCTCGAGCGCTCGGTTCGTATGACGTCCCAGCGAGCGACAGCGATTACGCGAGGGCCAACGGATGCCTACCAACATCCCTCCCCGCCACGTGAAAGGTCCAACCCAACGAGGCCAACACCGCCACGAAGAACCACTGCTTTGGATTCCCGACGCAGTCGGCTGGGCCTGGTCTCGCAGCTACGTCGAGCGAGAACTTATTGCTGGTCTGACAACAGTCATCGACCTTTAGAAGCGC
>CALMMO010000045.1 GCA_937868455.1 uncultured Marmoricola sp. | reverse complement strand
GTCGGCCGGGTGAGCGACGAAGTTCAAGAACGTGAGTTACCCAGCGGGGTCACTCTGACGAGATTCAGGCTCGTGGTCAGCCGGGAAAAGACGGCGATGACCGCGGGATCAAAGGTGGTCTCTGATTGGTTCGAGTGTTCAGCCTGGAGTGCCAAAGCCCGCCGTACTGTGCGTCGGTTCAAGCAGGGCCAAGTCGTCGAAGTTGTCGGCGCGGTCAGGCGAAGGCACTTCAAGGGTGCCAATGCGATCGCGGGGTCCGTGGTCGAGATCGAGGTCATGCAAGCCTGCGTTCACCCCTGAGCATCATGGGAGGATGAGGGGTGCTCAAAGCAACCGACCGGCCGCTCATGGAGTTGCACGACGTGATCGCCCTCGACCTTGATGGCGTGGTCTATGTCGGACCTAATGTTGTTGACCACGCCGCGCAATCTTTGCGGCAAGCCCGGGCACACGGGTCACGTTTGGCGTTCATGACAAACAACGCCTCTAGGAGTCCTCAAGAGGTGGCTGACCACCTAGTCGAGCTAGGCGTGCCGGCCGAGCCTGACGACGTGGTTACCTCAGCACAAGCTGCTGCCCGGGTCTTGAGCACCATGGTTGCGCCAAGCAGTCCGATCTACCTGATCGGTGGCCCCGGTCTGGTCGACGCACTTGCCGAGCACGGGCTTCGTGCTGTCACGAGTCACGACGACAACCCAGTTGCCGTGGTGCAGGGCTACGGGCCAGATATGCCCTGGAAGCAAGTGGTGCTCGGCGCAGTGCTGGTCAATCAGGGGTTGCCCTGGGTGGCCACCAATACAGATCGCAGCATCCCGCTGGCAGCCGGGATCGGACCCGGCAACGGCACGCTGGTGCAACTGATCGCCGACTTCTCCGGTCGCGTCCCCATCGTTGCTGGAAAGCCAGAGCGCGCACTGTTTGACGAAACCATCATTCGGCTCGCCGCCCAAAGCCCGTTGATGGTGGGCGATCGCAATGACACCGACATCGTCGGAGCACGCCAGGTTGGTTGGGACAGCTTGCAGGTGATGACTGGTGTGACGGGCCTCAGCGAATTGGTCGCTCTAGCTCCCAGCGAACGCCCGACCTACCTCTGCGCGGACCTCCGAGGATTGCTCACCGTTCAAACGGTCCCACGGCGTGCCACCACTGGCTGGTCGCTTGGTGGCTGGGACGCTCAGGTTTCGGATGGGGAACTGGTCTTTGATGGTGCAGGAGGACTCGATGACTGGTGGCGAGTGGTTGCGTGTGCGGCCTGGGATTACGCAGACAACGAGGGCGAGCCAGTTCGCACCGAAGCCCTCGTCGCTCCAGCCGGATAGGTTGTGCCCATGAGTGCAGAAGAAGTGAGCCAGGAGGGTTCGGTCCTTGACGCGCCGCTGGCGCAAGCTGTTGCGTCGGTTTCTGGGCTCGACGAGGTGCCGGTTGATGACCACGTGCAGCTTTTCGATGCTGCCCACGAAGTTTTGCGCGACGCCCTGACTCGCCCACCCCAGTGATGTCAGGCCCAATGGAATCGGGCTCAGTGATGTCGGGCTCCGACTTGTCGAGTCCGACGACTCGGCTCGATGTTGAGTTGGTTCGCCGCGGTTTGGCACGTTCGCGCCCGCAAGCGAGCACCTTGCTCAGCAATAGGCGAGTCCAGGTTGAGGGTGCCGTGGTCACCAAGGCTTCGACGAAAGTCAGCCAAGCAAGTGAGATCTCGGTGATCGAGGACCTCGACGATCCTGACTTTGTCTCCCGCGGGGGACACAAGTTGGCCGGAGCACTAGCTGACTTCGCGCCGCTGGGTTTGCAGGTCTCCGAGCGTCGTTGCCTCGATGCGGGGGCGTCGACTGGGGGATTCACAGATGTGTTGCTGCGCGCGGGTGCGGCCACGGTGGTTGCTGTCGACGTTGGCACTGAACAGTTGGTGTCGAGTTTGCGCGACGACCCCCGGGTCATGGTCCACGAGCAGACCAGCCTGCGAGGGCTTCGACCAGACCAAGTCGGCGGTCAGGTCGATGTGGCGGTGGCCGACCTCTCCTTCATCTCCCTGGTAAAAGTCCTTCCAGAATTGGCTGCGCTCACCCTCGAAACCGGTGACATGGTCTTGATGGTCAAGCCTCAGTTTGAGGTCGGAAAGAGTCGGCTTGGCCGAGGAGGAGTGGTGAGTGATCCAGCCCTTCGACTCAGTGCCGTCGAAGGGGTGATCGAGGCTGCCGAGGCTTTGGGCTGGGGCTGCCGCGCGGTGACCACAAGCCAGTTGCCTGGGCCTAGTGGCAACGTTGAATTCTTTGTGTGGCTAGCTCAGGGCGCTGGCACTTGTGCGGCTGAGACAATTGCTCGCGTCGTCACCTCAGCGCAAAGACTGGGGGAGCTAGATGAGAGTGTGGGGTTGTGACACGTCGGATCCTGTTGGTGGCCCACACCCAACGCGCAGAGGCTATCGAGGCCGCCCAGACCGTGGCCGAGGCGTTGACTGGCCATGGCTTGGTGCTGCGCCTGTGCAGCGACGATGCCGCCGCACTCGCACAGTCTGACCACATTGATGTGTCGATGCTGGAGACCAGCAACGACGATCAAACGCTGGCCAAGGACTGCGAGCTTGCCGTCGTCATCGGCGGTGACGGCACGATCTTGCGTGCCGCCGAACTCACCCGTGAGCACTTGACCCCGATTTTGGGCGTCAACCTCGGCCATGTGGGCTTCCTAGCAGAAGCCGAAAGCGAAGACATCGCCATCATGATCGACGCCATCGTGCGCCGACGTTATTCAGTTGAAGAGCGGCTGACTGTCGATGTGACTGTCTACAAAGGCAAGCAAGTGGTGAGCACCACCTGGGCCCTCAATGAGGCCAGTGTCGAGAAGGCAGCCCGAGAGCGCATGCTTGAACTTGTCGTCGAAATCGATGGCCGTCCGCTGTCTCGTTGGGGTTGCGATGGGGTCGTGTGTGCGACGCCGACTGGTTCGACTGCCTACAACTTCAGCGCGGGTGGACCAGTGGTGTGGCCGGGTGTCGAGGCGCTGTTGCTGGTTCCGCTAAGCGCGCATGCGTTGTTTGCCCGGCCCATGGTCGTGGCACCCACCTCGGTGCTGGCTGTCGAAGTTCTGGAGCGCAACGAGGGCTTCGGAGTCTTGTGGTGTGATGGTCGGCGCACTGTCGACTTGCCGCCAGGTGCTCGCATTGAAGTACGGCGAGGGCGTCGCCCAGTGCGACTTGCTCGGCTCCATCAGGCACCCTTCACAGACCGACTCGTCGCCAAGTTTGGGCTGTCTGTCGAAGGTTGGCGTGGCGCTGCTGAGCGCAAGCGAGGATCGCATCAGTGATTGAAGAACTTCGCATTAGTTCCTTGGGTGTGATCGCCGAGACGACCTTGCCGTTGGGCCCAGGGCTCAACGTGATCACTGGCGAGACCGGTGCAGGCAAGACAATGCTGGTCAGCGCCCTCGGGCTGCTGTTAGGGCAGCGTGCTGACCCCGGAGGCGTGCGCACTGGCGCTAAGGCCGCGCGTGTCGAAGGACTGTTCAGCGTCGATGAGGCGCAGGCGCTGAAGATTGATGAGATTGGTGGCGAGGTCGAAGACGGTGCCCTGCTCATCGCACGCCAGGTGGCCGCTGAGGGCCGGAGTCGTGCGTTTATTGGTGGCGCGGCTGCCCCAGCCAGTGCGCTCATCGACCTCGGTCAGACACTGGTGGCGGTGCATGGGCAAGCAGACCAGCACCGACTGTTACGTCCTGAGGTTCAGCTTGAGGTTTTAGACCGCTTCGCGGGCGCTCAAGCCACCATTGCATTGGCTGCCTACCAAACCGTCTTTGATCAGCTCAAAACCGTTGAGGCGCAGCTCAGAGACGTAGTGACGCACGCTCGCGAGCGTGCGCGCGAGGCCGCCCGGCTTCGTCACGGGTTGACTGAGATCCAGGCTGTTGATCCGGTGCCAGGTGAAGCTGACGAACTGGCGGCAGAGGAGCGCAGGCTCGGGTTCGCTGACGAACTGCGAAGCGCTGCCGAACAGGCGCATGCAGCCCTGTCGAGCGACAACGGCGGCGACGCCGTGAGCGCGTTGGGGGCGGCACGTCGCATCTTGGAGTCAGTGCAGGACCACGACCCGATCGTCAAGGAACTGGGCGATCGAGCGGTTGAGTTGACCCATCTCACCAGTGATTTGGCCAGTGACATTGCGTCGTACTCCAGCAGCATCGAGACCGACCCGTTGAGGCTGGCTGCGGTGTCACAGCGGCGGGCTGCGCT
>CALMMO010000044.1 GCA_937868455.1 uncultured Marmoricola sp. | reverse complement strand
GAACGTCTCGCGCTCTTTGACGTACTGCGAGGTCAACTGCACACATCGCTGAGCAATGCCATAGGCGTGTACGGCGAGAGCGACGCGCTCCACAACGAACTGGTCGGCGATTTGATAGAACCCCGAACCTTCGGCGCCAATCAGGTTGGCGGCGGGCACTCGGGCCTCGACGTACGAGAGTGAAGCGGTGTCTGAGCAACGCCAGCCCATCTTGTCGAGTTTGCGATCGACCGAGAATCCGGGGGTGCCCTTCTCGACCACGATGAGTGAGATCCCGGCGTGCCCACGCTCGCCGGTGCGCACCGCGGTGGTGACGAAGTCGGCTCGGACACCGCTGGTGATGAAGGTCTTGGCGCCATTGATGACGAACTCGTCGCCCTCGCGATGGGCTCGTGTGGTGATGCCGGCGACGTCGGACCCGCCGCCGGGTTCGGTGATAGCAAGCGAACCGATCAACTCCCCGGCCAAGGTTGGCCGCACAAAACGGTCGATCAGCGCTTGGTCTTGGGAGGTCGCCATGTGTGGCAGCGCGATGCCGCCAGTGAAGAGTCCTGCCGCGAGCCCACTCGACCCACCCGCCGCAAAGAACGCTTCTTGCAAGGCAATCGAGTCGAGCATGTCGCCGCCTTGCCCCCCGACCTCTTCGGGGAACGAAACCCCAAGCAGTCCGGCGTTTCCGGCTTGAAGGTGAAGTTCGCGGGGAATCTCGCCCGCGTCCTCCCACTCCTGGAGGTGAGGCGTGACGTGATCTTTGACGAATCGAGTCGTTGTCGCTTGGAGTTCGAGTTGCTCGGGGGTCCACTTCATCGGCGTACTTCCCATGCAAAACTTGCGCTTCCCATGTGAAGTTTCACAGGGGAAGCGTCAGTTTCACCGGGTACCCGGTGAAACTTCGCCCCGGCGAGCCACCCGTCGGGCACCTCAACAAACCGCGACCGCACAAACTCAGCGAGCCCTTTGGCCTGGGGATCAAAGCGCGTCGAGGCCGCGACCCCGTCGCCGAGCAGTCCATGGATGACCACGTTTACTCCTCCCAGATTGGGCAGGGGGTGGACTTCGATGTCGAGGTCGCGGGCTTCGGGCAAGAGTTCGCGCAGCAGCAAGGGGGTGATCAACGAGATCAACCAGGCCACTTTTGCGTCGCGCTCATCGGCTTCCGCGCCGATCCACAGTCCAATGTTGGCGTCGCCGCCCTTGTCGCCAGACCGTGCGTGGGCGAGCAGCCCCAGGGGTGCCCTCATGCGAACACCACCTCAGGTTCGACCACCGATCGCTCGACGTAAGCGGCCCGATAAACGCCGTACGGCGTGGCCGCACCTGGCGGGGCGGTCATCGTGAAGCCGGGGTACGACGCAAGCGCTAGCTCCACTGCGGCCGCCGAGAAGGCCCGCCCGACGATGTCAGCGGAGGGGTCTTTGACCACACAGCGAATCACCGTCGACGCGGCCTCTTCGGTGTCGGCATCCGGTTGCGGCAGGCCGCCCATGGACCATGCAACCTCAGCGGGACGGGTCGCAGCCAACAGTGCCTCAAGTTGGCCCTGCACCCACGCCGCCTTCTCCTCGATTTCCAGTCCCACGAGGACAAACTCCACTTGGTTGCGAAAGCCACCCAGAGTGTTGATGCACACCTTCAGCGAAGGCGGCGGGCTGCTGCCGCGCACACCCTCGATGGCCACGCGATCGGGCCCCTCGGAGCGCAGATGAATCGAGGTCAGGTCAACGCTCACATCGGGGTTGAGGTACGTCGGCCCCTGAATTTCGTACATCAGTTGCGCCGTAACGGTGTCGATCGTGACCTGACCGGCCGTGCCCGGGTGCTTGGTCACCACGCATGAACCATCGTGAGCGAGTTCGACCAAGGGGAA
>CALMMO010000043.1 GCA_937868455.1 uncultured Marmoricola sp. | reverse complement strand
CGCGACAACTGTTGGGGCATCGCCACCGAGTTTGCTGCTGTGGTCAAGGAGTCTGTCGATGCCTGATCGCCACACGTTGGAGGAAACCGAGCGCGCGGCAACCGCCCGACTGGAGAACCTAGCTCTCAACTTCCCGGCCGCTCACGCCGTCTCGTCCTTGTATCGGGCTGCCAACGCAGCTCGTTCCCACCTGACCTCGAACGTGTTGGGTAAGCACGATCTGACTTGGACAGGTTTCCTCGTGCTGTGGTTGCTTTGGATTTGGGGCTCGATGGAGACCCGCGCGATCGCAGAATCTGTGGGCATCTCCAAGGGCACTCTGACCGGTGTCACCAACACGTTGGTTGCTCGCGGTCTGCTCATCCGAGTGCCCTCGACCGAAGACCGACGACTGGTCTCGTTGGAACTCACCGAGGCGGGCAGCACGTTGATGGCGGATTTGTTCCCAGAGTTCAATGCAGCCGAGTCTCAGCTTGTCGCCGGCATCAGCGATGACGACCTCACCGTTCTCACTTCGTCATTGCGCCACATCGTGAACACTGCAGAGCAGCTGTGAGCCCTGGCGACCCTCGAGGGCTGCGTGCACACGCGCCCTTGCTGGACGCATGGCTCAGCTTCATGGAGACCCCCGGGCATCCCTTCACCATCCCGGGGCACAAACAGAGCACTGAGTTCGTCGGCGACGTTGTGCGCGGCGACGTACCGCTCTATGCCGGGCTGGATTCGATGAAACTCAGCTATGGGCGGCTCGCTGATGCTCAGGCACGAGCAGCGCGACTCTGGGGCGCAACCAGTTGCCACTTTTCAGTCGGGGGATCAACGCACGGCAATCAAGCACTTGCCATGGCGATGGCACGCCCGGGCGACATGATTGTCTTGTCTCGGACGTCGCACCGGTCGATGGTCAGCGCGTTGGTCTTGGCCGATTTGGTGCCCCAGTGGTTAGTGCCCACGGTGTCACCCGACGGGATGCCTCTGCCACCAACTGGTGCTGATGTGGCGGCCGCTTTGGCAGGGTCGGCAGCGGTAGGAGTGCACCTCACAGATCCGGCGTACGTCGGCACCTGTGGTGACGTCTCCGCCTGGGCAACGGCCTGTCGCGGGGCAGGAGTGCCCTTGGTGATCGATGCCGCCTGGGCCGCCCACTTTGGTTTCCACCCGGCTTTGCCGCCACACGCACTTGCTGCAGGGGCCGATGCGTTGGTGACCTCAGCGCACAAGACCCTGCCGTCGTGGAGCCAAGGGGCGTTGATCCTGGCTGGGGCTGGTTTCCCGGCAGGTCGCCTCGACATGGCCGTGGATGCCATCCACACCACATCACCGGCCGGCGCCATCTTGGCTTCAATCGATGCCGCTCGTGCGCTGCTTGAGACTGCTGGTGAAGCGTTGCTCGGTGACGTGCTTGCGGCTGTCGGCGACGCCCGGTCACGGTTGGCGCAAGTGGATGGACTGCGAGTCCTTGATGGGCCTGGTGTCGACCCGCTCAAACTGACTCTCGTGTTGGGGCACGCCGGTGCCGACGGCAACCTCATCGAAGCCGACCTCATCGCGGCTGGGATGCCCGTCGAACTCGCCGACCGCGACACCATCGTCGCAATGGTCACGATGGCCGACCAGCCCGGCGACATCGATCGTCTGGTCACGGCCTTAATCGGGTCGATCGAGCGCCACCGCGGCATGCCGCGCTCACCAACACCTTCTGCTGCCTACTCAGTGGTTCCCGAACTCGCACTCACGCCCAAAGAGGCCTTCTTTGCGCCCACACAGACTGTGCCGCTGCGTGAGTCAGTTGGCCGAGTCGGCGCCGAACTCATCGCGCCGTACCCCCCAGGCATCCCGGTGCTCGCCCCAGGCGAGCGCATCACCGCCGAGGTCGTTGATGCACTGTTAGCAGCCCAGGTGTCGGGGATTCGAATCGCCTACGCAGCCGACTCCACCTTGGCCTCGGTGAAGGTGGTCAAGTAGGGGCCGTCGCTTTGCCCGGATGCGGTGCGCTTTGACGGATCCCCTCGGTGAAGCAGAGGTTGTCAGCGGGACGAGTCGTCGCCCGAAACGGGGGTACTCCCCATGGAAAACTTGCGCTTCCCATGTGAAGTTTCACAGGGGAAGCGCAAGTTTC
>CALMMO010000042.1 GCA_937868455.1 uncultured Marmoricola sp. | reverse complement strand
GAAGGCATGCTCATTTGTTGCTTCCTTTGTTGGTGCCAGCGAACTTGTCACGGTGTTCATCGCTCACTCCGGCCAAGTTGAGCTCCATCGTGAACCCTTGCTCGAAACGGTAGGACTTGTTCACGTCGATCGGATCGATGCCGTTGAGAGCCTCTTTGGCTGCCCGGATCACACGGGTGTCGTGTTGAGCTATGTCGCGGGCGATCGCGAGTGCGGCCTCGTCGAGCTCGGCGCGGGGCACAGTCTCAAGCACGCTTCCGTGCTGAACCAGAGAAGTCGCTGAGATGGTGCGCGCAGTGAAGTAGAGCGTGCGCATCAGATGCTGCGGCACGAGCCTGGCCATGTGAGTGGCTGCACCTAGGGCGCCTTGCTTCACCTCGGGCACACCGAAGTACGCATCGTCGCTGGCCACCACACAATCGGCGTTGCCGACTAGACCGACACCGCCTCCCAAGCAGAAGCCATTAACCGCAGCTACGACAGGTACTGCGCATTCGTAGACCGCTTTGAACGCGGCAAAGCAGCCTTTGTTTGCGCCAATGAGTGCGTCGAAACCTTCGGTGTTTTGCATTTCCTTGATGTCGACGCCGGCGTTGAAGCCCTTGCCTTCGGCTCGCAAGATCACCACGTGCGTCGACTGATCGCGGCTCGCGTCGTCAAGGGCATGCGCCAATTCGAACCATCCGCTGACGGGTAATGCGTTAACCGGGGGATAGTCCATGGTGATGGTGCGGATGTGGTCATCGCGCAGTTCAGAACGAATTCCTGAAGTCATGTTCTACCTACCTAACGTTTGCTTGGTAGCCTAACCCACATGGCAATCTCTTTGGACCTCGCCGGGCGCGTTGTGCTGGTCACAGGCGGGCAACGCGGCGTGGGTTTGGGCATCACCACTCAGTTCGTCGCCGCAGGTGCCACTGTGGTGACCTGCGGCCGCTCAGACGTGGAGATCCCTGTCGCGGGCACCCACCACCGCATCTGCGATGTGCGCTCGGCCAGCGAGGTCTCCGCGCTCATCGATGGAGTGGTAGCTGAGTTCGGTCGGCTCGACGTGCTGGTGAACAACGCGGGCGGTGCGCCGTACGCCATGGCGGCGGATGCCTCCGTGAACTTCCACGACAAGATCATGCAGCTGAACCTGAACTCCCCGTTGATGCTCATGCAGGCCGCTAACGCCGTCATGCAGCAGCAAGCCGAGGGGGGAGCGATCGTCAACATTTCCTCGGTCTCGGCGAGCAGGCCATCGCCAGGAACAGCGGCGTACGGCGCAGCCAAAGCAGGCATCGACTCCCTCACCACCAGCCTCGCGGTGGAGTGGGGGCCCAAGGTGCGCGTCAACTCGATCACCGTCGGGCTCGTCGCGACCGAGCAAAGCGATCTTCACTACGGCGGCGAGTCAGGCATTGCCGCCATCTCAGCGACCATCCCCGCAGGGCGGTTGGCGCTGCCCAGCGAGGTCGGGAATGTCGCACTCTTCTTAGCCAGTGATCTGGCTTCCTATGTTTCAGGCGCTCATGTGGAGTGCCACGGAGGCGGCGAACCGCCAGTGTTCTTGCACGTTGTGCAGAAGGAGTTGTCCTAATGGGGATCTTGGATGGACGTGTGGCCATCGTGACCGGAGCTGGGCGAGGCATTGGTCGCGAGCACGCGCTTGAGTTAGCGCGCCAGGGCGCTGCGGTCGTGGTCAACGATTATGGAGTGACCCTGGCCGGTGAGAAGACTGATTCTCCAGCTGATGCCCTCGTCGCCGAGATCGAAGCCATGGGCGGGCGTGCGGTAGCCAACGGTGCTGATGTGGCCGACTTTGCTCAGGCTGCCGACATGATCGCTCAAGCGATCGAATCCTTCGGGGGCCTCGACATCTTGGTCAACAATGCCGGCTTCGTGCGCGACCGGATGCTGGTCAACTGTTCGGAAGAAGAGTGGGACGCCGTGATCCGCGTGCACCTCAAGGGTCACTTTGCGCCGCTTCGCCACGCGGGGGCGTATTGGCGAGATGAGGCCAAGGCAGGGCGCCCGCGCCAGGCACGGGTGATCAACACCTCCTCGGGTGCGGGTTTGCAAGGCTCGATCGGGCAGACGACGTACTCAGCCGCCAAGGGCGGCATCGCCACAATGACTTTGGTGGCTGCAGCAGAGATGGGCCGCTATGGCGTGCTCGTCAATGCCATCGCGCCTGTCGCGCGCACCCGCATGACCGAAGGTGCATTCCCCGAAATGATGGCTGGGGTTGACGGCGGGTTCGACCGCATGGACCCAGCCAACAACTCACCCATCGTGGCGTGGCTCGCCTCCACCGATTGTGAGATCTCGGGTCGCGTGATCGAGATCGAAGGCGGACAGATTTGTCTCGAAGAGGGTTGGCGTCACGGCTCGAAGGTTGACCTCGGTCGACGTTGGGAAGCCAGTGAAGTGGGGGATGCCATGCGCGAGATGGTTGCCTCGGGTGTTGCCCCCGAACCGGTCTACGGAACCAGGTGAAAGTCACAAGTAAACCTGTGACTTTGGCACTTTGCGGGGAGGATCTCCCGGGTAAAGCGCCAAACATCCGGGTGAAGCGTGGGTCTATTCGGCAGCTACTTTCACGCAGCGTTGCCATAAAGCATCCGGCGGATCCTGGCTGCGGTTGCCACCGGTTCCTTGTCGATGTCAGACCATGTCATTCTGATCATCTTGAACCCTGTGAGTTCTCGCATTCGGTCCTCGCGACGCTTTTCGGCGAACACGACATCGCTGACGCTTTGGCCCGGCTTGAGCAATCGGCCGTACTTGACGCGCCCATCAAACTCGCCCAGAAGTTTGGCGTCGGGCCAGGCCATGTCACTGGTGCCGACAAGTTCACCGTTCTCATCGAAGACAGGGAACTGCAGTGTGGGACACGGGATGTTGTGGCGGTAGCACAGGAATCGGCTGCGGGTTTCGCCCGGTGTTTCGGCACCACCATCGGCTAGCCGGATGACCAGTCGCCCTGGACGCATCCCTGGCCAGCACTCGACACGTTCATACATGGCGTTGAGTTCTTCTAAGGTCGTGAGCCTCTGATGCAAGGCGCTGTCCGCTGCGACCAAGCCAGCCTCAAGTCCTCCGCTTGCCACCGACTCCAGCACTGCTCGTGCGACGGAGGTGACAGGAATGCCCATCGAGTCGACTATGTCGGTACCCCCGATCCCAGACTTGTGATGAACGACCCCGGCCTCCACGCGCGCATGGCCTCTCGCGGGCCGAACAATGTGCACCTTTGACAAGTCGTGCCCCCACAAGGCCACGCCGTGCGCAGCCAAAGCCGAGACGCCGCAGAGGGCAGCATCGCCAGAGGTCTGGGCGAGCACCGCCTTAGCCGTGAGCAGATGACGCTCAACTGAGTCCAGGGAGTTCCAGTACTCCTTGGTCGTATAGGCACCTGGTCTGATCCGATGCAGCAGTTGGCTATGAATACCCCGCCATAGATCGCGATCGCGCAGGCCGAGTTCGAGCAGAGCAGGTCGCAACGCGTATCCCTGCATGGCTACAAAGTGAAAGAGAATCTCCATGGGGTGAGCATGGGTCGAAGTGCGGAGCCGTGGTTGTTGGTACGTCGTACCTGTGGATAGCTCAGCCGTCGAAGAGCCTGTGCACAGGAAACGTCATGGGCGTGACGCGACCTGGGCCTTGAGGAAGGTCGTGCTTGACCCGGATGTTTGGCGCTTTGCGGGGGAGATCCTCCCCGTAAAGTGCCAAAGTCACAGGTTTACTTGTGACTTTTCGCTCAGATTCGCTCGATGATCGTGCCCGAAGCCTGGGCACCCCCGGCACACATGGAAATCAACGCGGTGGAGGCGTCACGGCGTTCGAGTTCGTGCAGGGCGGTGGTGAGTAGACGGGTGCCGGTGGAGCCAACGGGGTGACCTAAAGCGATGGCGCCGCCGTTGACGTTGTATTTGTCTTCGGGGACGTTGTGGACCTTCGCCCAACTCATCACGACTCCCGCGAAGGCTTCGTTGACCTCGCAAATATCGATGTCGCTGATCGACATGCCGCTTTGCTTGAGGACTCGCTCGGTCGCTTGCACGGGGCCGTCAAGGTGGTAGTAAGGGTCGGCTCCAACGAGGCAGGAGGCCACGATCCGCGCTCGAGGACGCAGTCCCAGGGACTCAGCGAGGTCGGAGTCCATCAACAAGAGTGCAGAAGCGCCATCGGAGATCTGTGACGAGGTGCCGGCCGTGTGGGTGCCGCCAGGGAGCACGGGGTTGAGTGCGGCAAGTCCCTCAAGGGTCGTCTCACGGATGCCCTGATCGGTGTCGACAACCCGGGTCTCACCGGTGGGGTTGCCTTCGGCGTCAAGTACAGGAGCCTCGACGGGTGCAATCTGAGAAACGAATCGCCCAGCGTCGCGCGCTTGTGCTGCTTTGACCTGGGAGGCCACTCCAAAGGCGTCGACATCGGCTCGAGAGAACCCGCGGTCACGAACGATGCGGTCAGCACCCTCAAACTGGTTGGGCAAGTCGATGTTCCAACCATCGGGGCGCGGGTCACCGGTGCCTGGGGGCACGTTCGCGCCAAGCCCCACCCTCGACATCGACTCAACACCACACGCAATGCCGACCTTGATCATGTCGGAGGCGATCATGGCGTGAATAAGGTGCGTGGCCTGTTGGGCCGATGAACATTGGGCGTCGATGACGGTAGACGCGGTGTCATTTGGCAAACCTGCGTGCATCCAGGCCCGACGTACCATGTTGTTCGACTGCTCACCGGCTTGGGTGACAACCCCACCGATGACCTGGTCAACAAGCGAAGGGTCGATGCCGGCGCGCTCGATCACCGAGCGCTGGACATTGCCGAGCAAAACAGCCGGGTGAAGGCCCGCAAGCCAGCCGCGGCGCTTACCCAGCGGGGTGCGCACTGCCTCGACGATGACGGGGTTGCCCATTTCTTCTCCATTTGTTGAAAATCGAGGGGGGTACTGCTTAGTAACTAGAACACGTTTCAGTTATGCTACAGGCTACTCAACGCCAACACACTCGTCTTGGAGGCATCGCGTGACCGAGTCCTTGACCATCCCAGCTGGTTTCGATCCGACCGATCCGGCGGTGAACGAGTTCGGTGTTCCCTTCGAGCAATTCATGGCGATGCGCGCCAGCGCGCCAGTCTTCTTCGTTGAGCAAGGTCCCGAAGCCAACGCAGGCATGCTCGAGGGTGACCGGGGTTTCTGGGCGCTGAGCACGCATGAGCACGTCTCGGCGGTGTCAAAGAACAGCAAGGACTTCTCAACGACTATCAACGGCGCGATCATTCGCTACGCCCCCGAAATGACCCGTGACCAGGTTGAGCTCCAAGGCGTCATGTTGATCAACAAGGAAGGCGAGGAGCACTCGCGACTGCGCCGCATTATTTCGCGCGGGTTCACGCCCCGCGCCATCGCTTCCTTGCACGAAATGCTCGACACCCGGGCGAAGAAGATCGTCGCGGACGCTTTGGCTAAGGGCAGCGGCGACTTGGTCGATGATGTGTCGGCCGAACTCCCTCTGCAGGCCATCGCTGACTTGCTGGGTGTGCCGCAAGAAGACCGCCGCAAACTGTTCACGTGGTCGAACCAGATGTTGGGGTACGACGACCCAGACGTCGAGGGAGACCCAGAGGCCGCGTCTATCGAGATCTTGAACTACTTCATGCCGCTCGCAGAAGAGCGCAAGGCCAACCCCCAAGACGACATCGTGACCAAACTCGTCACCAGTGGCGAGGACGGCGCAGGCCTGACCAGCGATGAGTTTGGGTTCTTCGTCATCTTGCTCGTCGTTGCTGGTAACGAAACCACTCGTAACGCGATCACATTGGGCATGAAGGCGTTCTTCGAGAACCCCGACCAGTGGGAATTGTTCTGCAAGGAACGGCCAGAGACCACCTACGACGAGGTCATCCGCTGGGCGACCCCGGTCACCGCGTTCCAGCGCACCGCGCTGCGCGACGTCGAAATCGGCGGACACATCGTCAAGCAGAACGAGCGCGTGGGACTGCTTTACGCCAGCGCCAACAACGATGAGGCGGTGTTCAATGAACCGCGTCGATTCGACATCACCCGCGACCCCAACCCTCACCTAGCCTTCGGAGGACACGGGGCGCACTACTGCATTGGCGCCAACTTGGCCCGCCTCGAGGTCAAGATCATGCTCAACGAGATCGCTGACGCCATGCCTGGCATTCGTGCTAACGGAGACCCCGTGCGCTTCCGCAGCGGTTGGATCAACGGCATCAAGGCGTTGCCGGTCACCTATCGCGACTAGCCGCCGACCTCTAAGCAACACACAGCAGCGAGATCCCCGCGACCAGCACGGTGGCGGGGATTTCGAGCATTCCGAGGCGTTTGGGAGTCCAGCCAAGTCCTGGCAACGCCGCTGCGCGTACGGCGAGCAGACCAAAGACGCCCACCAACGGCCAGGCAATCAGCGCGCTGATCAGAGTCGCGAGCACGTGAAAGCCAACACTGATCCACAAGAACGCCTGATTGCCGCGTTCGCGGATGGCGGATTTCACGTAGAAGACCGTCCCAGCGAAATACAGGAACTGCACCAGAGCCAGGGCCCAGGCGCGTTGATCGACGTGGCCAGCCCCGACGTCGTACGCCACTGGAGTCATCAGACATGCCCCCGCGACGGTGGCGAGACCGGCCAACAGGTCGCGCTCGCGCCGAGCGGAGGCCGCCCACAGTCCGATGCCAAGGGGTGCGATGAATGCGGGCGCCCACCTGATGAGGTCTGGCTTCGTGAAGAGCACGACGCCGCCCATGACCATGCTCGCGACAACGTAGGTGCGGGCTGCCGGCAACCACTTCGCGCGGCGACCCGCCTTGAGCCACAGGCTCACCGCGAAGAAGGCGAAGTAGCCCAAGAACCAGAAGGCCGTGAGCGGCACGTGGGCCCATGAGGGTCCGCCAGCGATGATGCCCACGAGCAGAGGTGAGGCGATCATCGCCCAAGCGCCGTGCTGGTTTGGAACCCAGCCTGGACCTCGTCGTGCACTCATAACGCCTTAACGGTACGACGCGCTACACCGACGGTTTCGCCGACCCCACGACCCACATCGAGAAGAACTGGGAGCCACCGCCATAGGCGTGCCCCAGCGCCTTGCGGGCACCATCGACTTGGTGCTCTCCAGCCATCCCACGCACCTGGAGCGCGGCCTCCGCGAAGCGGAGCATGCCTGAGGCGCCAATGGGATTTGATGACAGCACGCCACCTGACATGTTCACTGGCAACCGACCGGTGAGTGCAGTTTCACCGGCCACGGTCAGGTGCCACCCGGCACCCACGTCGGCGAAGCCGAGGTTCTCAAGCCACATGGGTTCAAACCAGCTAAAAGGCACATAGATCTCGGCGCAGTCGATCTCCTCCAGCGGATTGGTGATCCCAGCCTGTGCCCAGAGGTCTGCGGCGGCAGCCCGACCGGCCAAGGGGTTGACCTGGTCGCGGCCTGCTGCACTTGTGGGCTCTGAGCGCATCGCGGTGGCATGAATCCAAGCCGGGTTCGCCACCGATGAGGAGGCGGACTCAGAGGCGATCACGACCGCGCAGGCGCCGTCAGAGGAGGGGCAGGTCTCGTCGTACCGAATCGGATCCCACAGCATCGCCGAGGCCATCACACTCTCCACGGTCGTGTGCGGGTTGTGGAGATGGGCGTAGGGGTTCAGGAGGGCGTTGGTGCGGTCTTTAGCGGCCACGATCGCGCCGGTCTCGGTCGGTGCTCCGCTTCGACGGATGTAAGAGCGCACGTGCGGGGCAAAGTAGCCGCCAGCCCCAGCGTGCACAGGCATGACAAATGGCACGGGCACGCTCAGTGCCCACATGGCGTTCGACTCCGACTGCTTCTCGAAGGCAACGGCGAGAACTCGTTGATGGATGCCGGCCTGGACTAGCGAGGCTGCCACGATGGCTGTCGAGCCGCCCACTGAACCGGCGGTGTGGACGCGGATAAGGGGCTTCCCGACCGCACCCAACGACTGCGCCAGATACAGCTCGGGCATCATCACGCCCTCAAACAGGTCAGGCGCCTTTCCGATGACAACCGCATCTATGTCATTCATGGTCAGGTTGGCATCGAGTAGTGCTCGGTCAATCGCCTCGCGACACAGGCCAGCCATGGAGACGTCTGGTCGTTTGGCCTGGTGATGGGTTTGACCGATCCCGATCACTGCGGCAAGCGCCTTGCTCATCGTGCCTCCATCACACACAGCAGGTTCTGTTGGAGCAGCGGCCCGCTTGTCGCGTGTGCCAGCGCTTTCTGGGCGTCACCGCGTTGGATCGCCGTTGCCGCCTCGCCGATGCGAATGAGTCCGCCGGCGAACATGGGGTTGCCGCTCAGGGCGCCACCGGAGGGGTTGAGCGTCGTACTCTCGGCGAGGTCGAGCTCACGCGTCACCATGAGTTCTTGATGGCTGAACGGGGCATGCAGTTCAGTCACGTCAAGGTTCGTGAGGTCCAACTGCCTGGCCGCCGCTTGCACCGAGGGGGCACGCAGCAGATTCCGGGCGCCGAGGTGATGGGCATCGATTGCATGGGTGATTCCCGTGATGAAGGCTGTGGGGGAATCCGAGGGTTGCTTGCGAGCTGAGAGCACAATCGCGGCCGCGCCATCTGTTACCGGTGCACAGTCGAGTTTGCGCAAAGGGTCGCAGTACATCGGTTCACTCAGCACATCGTCCGCGGTCATATCGAGTTGTCGGATGGCGTGCGGGTTGGACGTCGCGGCACTCAGGTTGCGAGCGACCACCGATGCCATGTCATGTTCACTCCATTGCTCAGACTCGAGTCCGAGCCGGGCCTGTAAGCCAGCTAGGGCAACGGTGTCGGGCCACAGTGGCGTCATCGTGTACGGGTCGAGTTGCAGTGCCAAAGTACGGCGCAACACCCCGGCGCTTGACTTGCCGAACCCATAGACCAAGGCAGTGTCGATCTCACCGGTCTGGATCTTTACCCAAGCCTCGTAAAGGGCCCAGGCGGCGTCCATTTCGACGTGAGATTCACGAACTGCCGGGATCGCCCCGATCGCATCGACTGCACTGACGAAGCTGAAGGAGCGTCCGGCCAGGTAGTCACTAGACCCCGAGCACCAAAAGTCGATGTCAGATTTGGTGAATCCGCTTCGAGCGAAGCATTCCCCAAAGATCGGCACCAGCATTTCCACGCCATTGGGTGAGCCGTCAAAGCGGGCATGTTGGCGTTGGGCGAACCCAACAATCGCGACCTGTCTCATAGGTGGCTCCGGTAGCTCTCGAAGTCGGCATCAGGCTCACCCGTCGGGGCAGAGTGGCTGATATTTTCCATCGATGTGCCCCATTTCTCCTCGGGTCGCCACACGGCTTTGACCCGCATTCCCATGCGAATCTCAGCCGGGTCAATGTCGAGGACCAAGTGCAAGAACGGGATGTCGGCCCCGTCGAGGAGCACGTAGGCCGAGACGTAGGGGGGAGTGATCCTTTGGCCCATGAACGGCACATTGACGATGCAGAACGTGGTGATCGTGCCGCGATCGGGCAGTTCGACTTCATCGGTGGTGGGTACCCCGCACTCGGGGCAGGCGCCGCGCGGGGGCACATAGACGTGGTGGCAACTGGGACAGCGTTGTCCGATGATTCGCCCCTGCTTGAGCCCGCGGAAAAACTTCGATTCCTCGGGGGATGCGGCGTAGGTGTAATCCAAATGCACCGGGGTGATCAGGCCCGTGACCTGATCGGTTGGGGCTGGTTCAGTGGTGGACTTCCCATGGAAAACTTGCGCTTCCCATGCGAAGTTTCGCAGGGGGAGCGCAAGTTTC
>CALMMO010000041.1 GCA_937868455.1 uncultured Marmoricola sp. | reverse complement strand
CACGAGCGCGGTAGGCCAACGCCGACACGGAGTTGGGGGTCATCCCCAGCAACGTGGCAACCTCGGCAGGCTTATTGCCCTCGACCTCAAGGTGCCACAAGACCAACTGCCAACGCTCGGGCAATGAGGCAAATGCGCGGGCGGCCGCGCCACCCTCGAAACCGGAAATCACGGTGTCTGTGAACGGCACGCCCGGGTCGAAAGGAGTCAGGTCATCGGTGGTGTGCACTCGCTTCGTTGCCCGGATGCGGTCAACGTGCAGGCGGCGCACAGCGGTGAGTAGGTAGGCGCGGAAAGCCAGATCGGGGCCGCCCCCACCTTGGAGCACCTTGAGCACCTTGATGAAGGCGTCACTTACCAGGTCATCGGCGTCGCCATAGCTAGCAATCTGGCGGGCTAAGCGGGTCGCTGCATCGCGGTGTCGAGCAAAGAGTTCGCCATAGGCTTCGGTGTCGCCGCCGCGCACGCGCGAAATCAACTCAGCGTCGCTGAGCGCAGTGGTGACCTGTTCCATAAGTGAGGGACGTCCTTGTCGAAATGATCTGACGCCATTGTGGCACTGAAAATTGATCATTGTTGGGGGCAGTCAGAAATCTTCTATGCATAATTCGCATCACATCGTGGGTCGCGCCCCGTCCTGGCACTAAGGGCGTCAACGGCCCACGAGTCAATTGTTTGGTGTATCGGGGATGAGAAGTGCGGAAGTTTACGCGGCGTGGTGACAGCGATGGCCTAGTTGGCCAGCGCTCCCCGAATGCTGTCCCGGAGGTGTTTGTCGCCGTTGCCGAGGCACTCGCCGCAGGCACTGACCCGGCAGTTGCCTGCGAAATCGCTGGCCGCACGTTGGCCAACAACGGTGCTGATCTGGGTGAGGCCCTTGATGGGTTGAGCCAGGTGTGTCAGCGAGCGGTTGGGCGCGGGCCGTCGTACTCCGAGATCAGAGCTCTCAGTGTCGACTGGAGCGAAGAAACCTTGGGCTACCTGCATCAAATTTCTTGCGAAGACCCGCT
>CALMMO010000040.1 GCA_937868455.1 uncultured Marmoricola sp. | reverse complement strand
TTGAGGCCCACGGCGACAAGTTGCGCAAGCGGATCATGCTGCTCAGCTTCGGCGTTGGTCTGCCAATCGACTGGATCACCCGGATCTGGTTTGAGCACTACACGGGCACGTTCAACCGCTACCTCACCTCGACGTTTGTGTCCCTAGGGATCTTGGCCCTGGTCGCGCACTTCTACGCACGCGGGCGAGGCCTCGGGATCGTTGGCAAGGCGCTCACGAACGTCGGCAAGATGGCACTGACCTGCTACGTCGGCCAGAACCTGATCGCCTCGATCCTGTTCTATGGCTGGGGCTTCAACCTCAGCGGAAAACTTCACTACGGAGAGTTGAACGACATCATCGCTTGGTTCGTGGTCGCCACGATCCTGGTGGCCTTCAGCACCGTGTGGTTGCGGTTCTTCAAGCGCGGCCCGATCGAGTGGGTCTGGCACATCAGCCACACCTGGATCTTGGAGCGCACTCGCCCCATGATCGAGCGGTCAGCGGCGCGCAAAGCGTTGAAGCAGGCGGCATGACTTCACCCAACCGTTTGTCACTTCACCCAGGTTGCAACCTGGGTGAAGTGACAACTTGGGTACTTAACCTGAGATTTCGACACCCCGATTAGGGGACGACCACAGTCTGATCGCGACCAGGGCCAACCCCCACGGCCCAAATCCGGGTGCCGGACATCTTTTCGAGGGCCTTGACGTAGGCCTGAGCGTTAGCGGGGAGTTCGTCCCAGGTGCGGCAATGGGAGATTTCCTCACCCCAGCCAGGGAAGATTTCATAGATTGGCTTGGCGTGGTGGAAGTCGGTTTGGGTCATCGGCATCTCGTCGTGGCGCACGCCTTCGACGTCGTAGGCCACGCAGACCGGGATCTTTTCCCAGCTCGACAGCACGTCGAGTTTGGTGAGGAACAAGTCAGTGAGTCCGTTGACCCGACCGGCGTAGCGGGCAACGACTGCGTCGTACCAACCGCAGCGGCGGTCACGTCCGGTGGAGACGCCCACTTCGCCGCCGATGCGCCACAACGCCTCGCCGTCGGCATCAAAGAGTTCGGTCGGGAATGGGCCTGCGCCCACGCGGGTCGTGTAGGCCTTGATGACGCCAATAACCCGGTCGATGCGAGTGGGACCGACACCGGCGCCCGTGCACACACCTCCAGCAACAGGCGAGGAGGACGTCACGAACGGATAAGTGCCGTGGTCGACGTCGAGCATGGTGGCTTGAGCACCCTCGAACAAGACGGTCTTGCCCTCATCGAGTGCGTTGTTGAGTAGCAACGATGTATCGGCGACCATCGGAGCAAGCCGATCGGCGTAGGACAGCAATTCCTCAACCGTCTGCTCGATCTCGACCGCGCGTCGGTTGTAGATCTTGGTCAGGATCTGGTTGCGCAACGCCAACGCGCCCTCAACCTTTTGACGCAAGATGCTTTCGTCGAAGAGATCTGCGACCCGGATGCCGATGCGGTTGATCTTGTCGGCGTACGCCGGCCCGATGCCGCGACCCGTGGTGCCAATCTGGTTCTTGCCCAAGAACCGCTCAGTGACCTTGTCGATCACCGGGTGATAGGGCGCGATGATGTGTGCGTTGGCGCTGACCACCAAGTCAGCGAGCTCGACGTTGCGAGCCTTGAGCGCATCGAGTTCTGTAAAGAGCGCTTCGGGACTGATGACCACGCCATTGGCGATCACCGAGGTCGCACCCGGGGTCAAAATGCCGCTAGGCAGCAAGTGGGTGGCGAACTTCTCGCCGTTGACCACGATCGTGTGGCCGGCGTTGTGGCCACCTGAGGTGCGTACGACGAAGTCGATCGTCTCCGTTGTCGCCAACAGATCCGTTGCTTTGCCTTTACCCTCATCGCCCCATTGGGCGCCGAGTACGACGATGGCTGGCATTCACCCACCCCATTTCAGTGCGAGCCTGACTCTAGCCCTTGCGCCGCTTGCCTTTTTGCACTCAGAGAATTCGCGGACACGGAAGCTTCCTACAGCCGTTGCTTTACAGCAGTGCGGCACTTGCCGCTGGCGATGAATCGTTGAGGAACGTGCGACAGCGCTGCTCTTCACTGGTTTCACCAATGCGTCCGGCAGCGGTCGCTAAGGCAGCCAGGCAACGCAAGAAGCCGCGGTTGGGCTCGTGCTCCCACGGCACAGGGCCATGACCCTTCCATCCGTTGCGGCGCAGCATGTCGAGGCTGCGGTGGTAGCCAACTCGGGCATAGGCATAGGCCGTGACGTCATCAATGTCATCGGCGGCGAGCGCCTGCTCGGCCAAGGTGGCCCAGGCGAAGGGCGACTCGGGGTGGCGGCGTACAACCTCAAGAGGCACAGCCGGATCAGTCGCCGCTGGGTCTGCGGGGAGCAAGGTTGCCGGCGGGCCAGCCATCAAGTCTTCAAATGCCATAGGGGTCAGCCTGCCATGAACGCATAGCTGCAGACGTCATACGCCCCGGTCGCTAGAGCGACC
>CALMMO010000039.1 GCA_937868455.1 uncultured Marmoricola sp. | reverse complement strand
CACTGCTTACGACCTGGTCGGTGACGACGTTTCGGCTTACTGCGCTGCTGCCTGGGCTGCGGGTGTGCTGACTGCCCGCGAGACATCTGGCGCAGTCGTCGTGACCGCAGCTGGCACCCAACGCGGCAACGAGGTGCTGGCACATGCTGCCGCGCGCGTCGATGCGCCGATGGCTGCCAACGTGATCTCGTTCTCAGGCCTATCGCCCTTTGTAGTGACGCGTCAGGTGATGGGTGGGGCGGCCTTGGAGGAAATGCAGTTGGGCCACCGCCCAGCCATCTTCTCTGTGGCTGGCCACGCCGTTGAAGCTGCTGAAGTCGGCGGCGCACCTGCTGCGGTGAGCCCTCTCAGCGCGAACCTTCGCCCCGAAGACCTCATCGCCCGAGTCGCCTCCACCTCCGCAGGCGAGGCTGACCAGTCTGGCAACCTCAAGACCGCTCGCGTGGTGGTCGGCGGCGGACGCGGCGCTGGTGGACCCGATGGATTCGGTGGCGTCGATGAACTCGCCGAGTTGCTGGGCGCCACTGTTGGTGTCTCGCGCGTCGTCACCTCGCTGGGTTGGCGCCCTCACCACGAGCAAGTGGGCCAAACCGGCTCGCGAATCTCACCAGAGCTCTATGTGCCCTGTGGCATCTCAGGTGCCATCCAGCACTGGGCAGGGTGTGCCTCATCAAAGACGATCTTGGCGATCAACACCGACGCCGAGGCGCCCATGGTGACCAAGGCGACCTACGCCGTGGTTGGTGACATGCACGAAGTGCTGCCCGCGATCATCGAGGAAATCAAGGCGCGCTAGCTCGTAGCCCTGTGGATAACTCAACGCATCCTGATCGGTTTGCGGGCAGGCTGTTCACATGGCTCGAGGGTGGTTCTTTCGACTCGTGCTGCTAGCCGCAGCACTGAGTTTGGTTGCGCTCGGGATCTGGTTGGTGGTGAGTGCAGCGCCCCCGTCTGCAGCACCCACCACCAGCACCCCTGCAGAGCCCAGTCCCCAAGCTGAGGCGATGTCGGTGCTGCACGCCTGGGACGACCAGCGCGCCAGGGCTTGGGCTGCTGGTGACGTCGGTGCGCTGACCAGGCTGTATGTGCCCGGATCCAGCGCTGGCAAAGCCGATGTGGGGGTGCTCCGCAGGTGGGTCGCCCGAGGGTTCGTCGTACGCCGAATGCAGCGGCAGATCCTTAAGGTCGAGATCGTCGAACAGAGCTCGGGCAAACTGGTGCTTTCGGTGCTCGATCGGTTGGTCTCAGCCCGTGCCGAGGGCAAAGGCGGCGAACGGGTCTGGTTGCCTGCGAGCCATGCGCGCCGCCTGAGATTGACGTTTGTGCGCGCAACGACTCAATGGCAGTTGAGCGAGGTCATTGACCCAGCTAAAGGGCCGAGTCGAGCACCTCGGTGATGGTCGGAGCCGCGAAGGTGAAGCCCGAGTCAAGTAGCGCCTTCGGCACGGCTCGCACCGAGCCCAGCACCTCTGGAGCCATAGCGGCAGCGGCGAACTTGATCACCGGGGCGGGCACGCGCAGCACTGCCGGGCGATGCACTTTGGTGGCTAGTGCCGCAGTGAATTCGGCGTTTGTTGGCACTGTGGGCACGCAGAAGTTCACCGGCCCATGCAGCTCATGCTCCGCGCACCAGATCATCGAGTGCACCCAGTCGGTGGTGCCGATGACTGGGAAGTACTGCGACCCATTGCCCAACGGGCCACCTAGCCCCAGTTTGAACAGCAGGGCGAGTTGCTTCAGTGGCGCTGAACGTCGATCAAGCACTGGTGCGGTACGCACGATCACCAGACGAGCCCCGGCGTCTTGAGCTGGTTGCGCCGCGGCTTGCCAGGCGCGCGTGACCCGAGTGAGCAGGGCATTACCGCGTGAGTCAGCCGTTTCATCGAGCACCTCGTCGCTGCGGTCGCCGTAATAGCTGATGCCATTACCAGCCAAGAAGGTGGGTTTGCGGTCACTGTCGGCGATCGCTTGGGCCAGAGTGCGGGTGGTGCTGACCCGGCTGTGCTCAAGTTCGTTGGCCCAAGTCGTGGAGTGGGGGTTGCCCGCCGTGGGCGACCCAGCCAGGTTCACCACGACATCAGCCTGCTCGATCTGATCCATCGGTACCGCACCGGAGTACGGATCCCAGACCGCAGCATCTGATGAGCCTGGGGAGCGAA
>CALMMO010000038.1 GCA_937868455.1 uncultured Marmoricola sp. | reverse complement strand
CACCCAGCCGTCGACGATCGCGTAGACCGTCTCGTCCTTGTCGAGGTCGACCCAGTGCCGCTGCCACTCGAAGGGCGCTGACTTGTTCTCCAGACTGCGCAGCGCCTTTTGCAGCGCCTCGGTGAAGTTGCGACCGATCGCCATGGCCTCACCCACCGACTTCATGTGAGTCGTCAACGTGGGGTCAGCACTGGGGAACTTCTCAAACGCAAACCGCGGCACCTTCACCACGACGTAGTCCAAGGTCGGCTCGAAACTAGCCGGAGTCTCCTGGGTGATGTCGTTCTTGATCTCATCGAGGGTGTAGCCGATGGCCACCTTCGCAGCGATCTTCGCGATCGGGAATCCGGTGGCCTTGCTTGCCAGCGCACTGCTGCGCGACACCCGCGGGTTCATCTCGATCACGATGACTTCACCGTTAGCCGGGTTGACCGCGAACTGGATGTTGCAGCCTCCCGTGTCGACCCCGACCTCGCGGATGATCCCCAGAGAAAGATCACGCAGTCGCTGGTATTCGCGGTCAGTCAGCGTCATCGCCGGGGCCACCGTGATCGAGTCACCTGTGTGCACACCCATGGGGTCAAGGTTTTCGATGGAGCAGATGATCACGACGTTGTCCTTGGTGTCGCGCATCACCTCCAACTCATATTCCTTCCAACCCAGGATCGACTCCTCCAACAACACCTCAGTGGTGGCGCTCGCGGTCAGGCCAGATCCAGCAATGCGTCGCAAGTCAGCTTCGTTGTAGGCGATGCCTGATCCGGTGCCGCCCATGGTGAAACTTGGGCGCACGACAACGGGCCAGCCCAACTCTTCAGTGCCACGCAGCACGTGGTCGAGAGCGTGCTTGACCATCTCGTCTTTGGGGGTGTCGCTGGGCAGATCGGCAGCGTTGCAGATCACCGAACGCGCCACGCGTCCCCCGACCTTCTCCACGATCCCCTTGAAGATCTCTCGGTTCTCGCCGCGGTCGATCGCTTCGATGCTGGCACCGATCAGTTCAACGCCGTACTTCTCAAAGACGCCGTTGGCAGCCAGTGCCATCGCAGTGTTGAGCGCGGTTTGCCCACCCAGCGTTGCCAGACACGAATCAATGGGATGTCCCGCCTTGAACTCGGTCTCGATGACCTTCTCGACGAACTCTGGAGTGATCGGCTCGACATAGGTCGCGTCGGCAAACTCGGGGTCGGTCATGATCGTGGCCGGGTTGGAGTTGACCAGTACGACGCGCAGGCCCTCCTCCTTGAGCACCCGGCAGGCCTGGGTGCCTGAGTAATCAAACTCGCAAGCCTGGCCGATGATGATCGGGCCGGAACCGATAACGAGAACCGACTTGATGTCAGTGCGCTTTGGCATCAGGCCACCCCGGCCTTTCGGTGCGCATCCATCAGGTCACAGAACCTGTCGAACAGGTAAGCCGCATCGTGTGGGCCGGCCGCGGATTCGGGGTGGTACTGCACCGAGAAAGCCACCAGGTTCCCATCTCGTCGAAGTTCGAGTCCCTCCACCACGTTGTCGTTGAGACACACGTGGCTCACCGTGGCCTCGCCGTACGCTGTGGGCGCGGAGACGCCCACGGGGGCATCAACGGCGAAGCCATGATTGTGGGCGGTGACTTCGACTTTGTTGGTGGTCAGGTCCATCACGGGTTGGTTGATGCCGCGGTGGCCGTATTTGAGTTTGTAGGTGCCAAAGCCCAGGGCTCGACCAAAGAGTTGGTTGCCAAAGCAGATGCCGAAGTAGGGCAACCCGCGCTCCAGGGCAGCCCGCAAGACGCTGACATCAGCCGTGGCAGGGTCACCTGGGCCATTAGAGAAGAAGAGCCCGTCTGGGTTGGTCCCCAATACGTCCTCAAGGGTCGCCGTAGCCGGCAAGACATGCACCTCGATGCCGCGCTCG
>CALMMO010000037.1 GCA_937868455.1 uncultured Marmoricola sp. | reverse complement strand
TCTTGAAGAGGGAGAAGTGATGATCGACATCAAGTCGATGGGCTATGTCAGGGTGAGCGCGACCGACCTGGCAGCCTGGAACACCTTCGCTGACAAGGTGCTCGGGCTGGTCCCGACCCGTGGTGCCAGCAGTGACAACCTCTACTTTCGCATCGACGATGTCTGGGCACGCTTGATCGTGGTGCCTGGCGAGAGCGACCATCTCGAGTGCGTCGGGTGGGAGTTGGCCGACCACCATGCCTTACAGGCAGCGCGTGAGCACTTGTCGGGAGCCGGGGTCGAGTTTGAGGAAGGCACTGAGGCCGAGTTGGCCGAACGTCGAGTTCAAGAACTCATTCGCTTCCGCGACCCGTGGGACAACGTTTTTGAACTCTTCCATGGCATTGCCTACGTGGCACGCCCTCTCGTGACGCCCTATGCCAACCGATTCGTGACCGGGGAGCAGGGGATGGGTCACGTCGTCGTACCCGTGGGAGATGACGAGGCGGCGCTGGCGTTCTACTGCGACACCTTGGGCTTCAACTTGCGCGATTCCATGAGCATGCCAGGAGAATTTGTTGGCAAGCCCGCGGGGAGTAAAGCGTGGCTGAGGTTCTTGGGTTGCAACCCGCGTCACCACTCTCTTGCGTTCCTCCCGATGCCCAACCCAGCCAAGTGCGTGCACATCATGCTGGAGACCGAGCGCCTCGATGATGTCGGTCGGGCCATGGAGCGAGTGAAGAAGTACGGCGCCAAACTCTCCGCAACGTTGGGTCGCCACATGAACGACCAGATGGTGAGCTTCTATGTGAAGTCGCCCAGTGGGTTCGACGTCGAATATGGCACCGAAGGACTCACCGTCGAGGACGCCAAATGGGTGGCGCGAGAGAGCACAGCAGTCTCATATTGGGGTCACGATTTCTCTGTGGGCCATCAGTAGCGAGAATGTGACGCATGCCCAGTGCCGAAATTCCTGAGGGGATGAGTCCAGACGCGCGAGCAACCTGGCCAAGTCGCGAGTTGATCGACTCATTCCTCGGTGGTGGATTTGAACTTCACCCGGGGGAAACCTCGCTGATCGACTTTGACGATCCCGAGGCTGTCACTGCGGCCAGGGCATTTCGAGACATGATGGGCAGGTTCTGCTCAGGGGTCACCGTGGTGACCGGGATGACTCCCGATGGTCCGGTCGGGATGACGCTGCAGTCGTTCTCATCTGTCTCGCTCTCGCCTCAACTGATCATGATCAGTCCTGCCAAAACCGCGCGTGCATGGCCACTCATGCAACGAGCCGGAGGATTCTGCGTCAATGTGCTGGCCGCCGACCAGGTCGAGTTGTCGAACCTGATGGCTACCAAGGGCGCAGACAAGTTTGGCTCGGTCACGTGGACCCCAGCCGCCAGCACCGGTTCTCCGGTCTTGGAGGGCGTGTTGGGCCACATCGATTGCACTATTCATGCGGTTTACGAAGCCGGAGATCATTACGTCGTCATCGGTCGGGTAAAAGACCTAGTTTCATCCGATAAGTCCGATCCGTTGTTGTTTTTCCAAGGACAATATCGCCACCTATCGGACTAATGGGGTTGTGAGGCAACACACTTACGTTCTAGGTTCCCCTGACCTGCTCCACAAATTAAGGGGACACTGTGCACATTCGCTCACGTCGAATTGTTGCCTCGTTGGCTGTTGGACTACTCGGAGTCTTCGGTCTGCAAGCCGGCATCACTCAAGCCCAGGCGAAACCGCCAACGGCTACAACTCCCAAGCGCGTCATGATCGTTGTGGTCGATGCGCTTTCACGCGAGATCGTCAAGAAGTACGGCATGACCACCGTGCAGGGCTTGATGGACTCGGGCGTCAACAGCCCCAAGGGCTACCTCGGGCACCTGGGTTCGGTCACTGTTGTGACGCACAACGTGTTGACCACGGGAGTTCTGCCCAAGCACATGGGTTGGACCGATGATGGCTACCGCGATGTTGATGGCGTCATTGGTGCACCAGGCGGGATCTGGATTCCGAGCGACCTGACCAAAGACCAGATGTTTGCGCTGCAAACCCACGCTGGTCACCCCAAGCTGGCTGACTACCTCCACACAGGTCGCCCTGGCACTCACGTCTACACCGTCAGCCCCAAGCGCTACGCGGCATGGGCGTACGGCGGGCCGACTGCCGACAGCATCATCACCTTTGGTAGCACCGTGACCTGCCCTGACGGCAAGAAGTACCGTGCGACCGACGGTGTGAACGTGCCGTCCTACATCTCCACAGTGTGTGGTCGCTACTACGTGCCCAAGCTGTCGGCTGGCGCCTATGACACCGGCGCTCTGCCCGCCAGCCTCTACTCAGTCGGTGATGACCGTTACGTGACTGGCCACGACCCGGCACACGCAGGTGGCGACATCTGGGCCACTGACGCAGCCATCGACATCATGCGCAACGACTCCAACTGGAGCGGACTGTTCGTGACGCTGCCTGGTGTCGACAAGGCAGCCCACATGTGGGGCGGCGTTGACGACGCTGGCGGTGCCGACCCGATGACGCACATGAAGTTCGCAACTGCCACGGCTGACCACCAGATCTCCAGGCTGTTGACTGAGTTGAAGACGACTGACCAACTCAAGGACACCTTGGTGGTCGTGACCGCAGACCACGGCTCCGTGGCCGGCCGCAACTTCCACGGCGAGAACCCCGCCACGATCGACTACGGCTACTACAACTGGTACTACGGCAGCACGCTCGATGGCACCTACTTGCAGCCACAAGCTGCGATCAAGCCACTGACCGACACCGGCAATGTTGCGCTGAGCTACAGCGACTCCATGTTGCGCGCATGGCTGACCGACACCAGCCCGGCCAAGGTCAAAGAGGCAGCCGCTTTGATGGCGAAGATGCCAGATGTCTCGGCCGTGTGGGTGCGCAACGGCAACCACTACGACCGCGTCTCGAACATCAAGTGGCGCAAGATGCGCCATGGCGCGGAGAAGTCGTGGTTTGCGCGACACGCTCAGGAACTGGTCAACACCGAGGCTGCTGCCTATGGGCCTGAGGTGATTGCCACGCTGGTCGAGAACACGACGTACTCAGTGGCCGGTGACCACGGCGGCATCCAGCGCCAGACCCAGCAGATTCCGATCATCTTCGCTGGAACTGGTCTTGGCTCGAAGGATCTGCAAGGTGCGATTCGCAGCGTCGACATCATGCCGACGATCTTGCAGGCGATGAACATCCCGGTGACATCACCGTTGGATGGTCGGGCCTACCGCTTGTCGTGGCCGTGAACCGCCACTACTAGAGGCTGAATGCACTCTGGGGCCTGCGCAATCGCGCAGGCCCCAGAGCGTTTTTTCAAGCCAATGAGTTATCCGAGCGCGGTGATGGCACTGGGCGCAA
>CALMMO010000036.1 GCA_937868455.1 uncultured Marmoricola sp. | reverse complement strand
TGCCCCCGCCCATGCGGCGGGCCACCACCCCGGCGGCACGTAGTAGCGCCAATCCAACGAAGATGGCAACGATGCCGACGAGCACTCCAGCACCGATGGTGCCATCGCGAAAGGCGGGGATCAGGGCGTGTTCAGTGGCCCACCCCAGCGCCCACGCATCAACGACCGTGAGGGCACCAAAGACCAAGGCACCCGCAGCAGCAATGGCGAAGAGTCGCGGCTCACGCGCGATTCCTTGACCGATGACCCGGAGCCCGTCGCGGATCGTGGCCACCCTCTCAGCGGGGTCAGTCATCGCGGAGGTCACAAACATCTAACTTAGCGAGGTTGGCAAATCAATAACGTGGCCCAATAACGCGGCGTGGGTCAATCCTCGATCCGGTTGCCGGCTTCATCCCAGTGTGCGGCGACCTTCTTACTGGGCTGCACTCGAGGTGGCTCGCCAGGCATCTTGGGGTGATCGGGTGGGAAGTTGAGTTCGACTGGGTGGGCGTCCCACAGGTCAAGCAGCGGCTGGAGCGAGTGAGCGACCTCGTCGATCCCTGCCCAAGCATCGCCGTACTCGGCGAGCATCGGTGGCACCGTAAAGAGATTCAAGGTGGCGGGATCGGTGACCTGTGACAGCGCCTCCCAACTCATCGGCATCGACACCGGTGCACCGGGCAAGGGTCGCAACGAATAGGCCGAAGCAATGGTGCGATCTCGGCAGTTTTGGTTGTAGTCAACGAAGATCCGAGCCCCGCGTTCCTCCTTCCACCACGCGGTGGTGACCCCGTCGTCGCGCTTTTCCAGTTCGCGGCCAAACGCGATCGCAGCATGGCGTACGTCGAGAAACTCCCAGCGTGGCTCGATGCGGACGAACACATGCACACCTCGGTTGCCTGAGGTCTTGCAATAGCCAGTCATGCCCAGGTCGCTGAGCAACTCTCGTGCCACCCCAGCAACACGCACCGCGTCGCTAAAGGAGGTGCCAGGTTGGGGGTCAAGATCGATGCGCAGTTCGTCTGGACGGTCCACATCGCTGCTCCGAACCGGCCATGGGTGGAAGGTCAACGTGCCCATGTGCGCTGCCCACACTGGGGCAGCCAGGACGGTGGGCACGATTTCGTCGGCCGTGCGCCCACTCGGGAAGGTGATCTGTGTAGTTTCGACGTACTCCGGCGCCCCCTTGGGCACCCGCTTTTGGTAAAACGCATCGGCGTCGCGATCGAAGGGACCCGTGGCCAACTTCATGCCGGGCCTGACACCCTTGGTCCAGCGTTCCAGCGCCGTGGGGCGGTCCCTGAGTGCTCGCATCAAGCCATCTCCCACCGATGCGAAGTACTGCGCGACCATCAACTTGGTCACCTCGGGGGTGTGCGAGGTGGCCTCGAAAATCACCCGATCCGGGCTAGAGACGCGCACCTCGATGCCGTCGGCATCCACCGTCCCCACGCTGGCCATCACGACACCTGCACGATCAACTTGCCTGTGTTGGCTCCCTGCAGGAGACCGGAGAACGCCTCGGGCGCCTGCTCAATCCCCGACACGATGTCTTCGAGGTAGGTCACTCCTCCATCGCGGATCCAGGCGGGCATGTCGGTCCAGAAGTTGGTGGCACGCGAAACCTTGGCAATGTCGACAATGAATCCCTGCACCAGGATGCTTCGAGTCAACAATCCCGAGAGGAAACCGGGCAAACGATCGGGGCCCTGCGGCATCGCCGTGTCATTGTAGTGCGAGACCAGCCCGCACAAGGGCACCCGAGCCCCAGGGTTAAGTCGGCGCTGCACCGCGTCAAAGACGCTGCCACCGACATTCTCGAAGTTCACGTCGATGCCGTCGGGAGTGGCGGCCACAAGCTGATCAACGAAGTCGGGGGCGCGGTGGTCAACAGCAGCATCGAAGCCGAAGGTGTCCACCAGAAGGCGGCACTTCTCCGGTCCACCGGCAATACCAACCGCCCGGGCGCCCTTGATGCGGGCAATCTGCCCCACCGCTGAACCCACCGGCCCGGTAGCCGCCGCCACGACGACGGTCTCGCCAGGTTGCGGCCGACCGATCTCAAGCAAGCCCCAGTAGGCCGTCATACCCGGCATCCCTAAGACTCCGAGCGCAGTGGTGACCGGGGCGATGCTCGGGTCGAGTTTTCGCAGCATGTCGCCGTGCTCGACGGCGTGGGTTTGCCACCCTGAGTACGACACCACCCAGTCGCCCTCGTGGAGTCGCTCATGCCGAGTGGCCAGCACCTGACCCACCGTGGCACCTACCATCACCTGCCCGATCTCCACCGGGGCTGCATACGACTTCGCCGTGCTCAACCGGCCACGCATGTAAGGGTCAAGGGAGAGGTATCTGATCGCCAGCAGCACCTCACCGTCTTGGATGTCTGGCAACTCACTCGTGCGGACTTCGAAGGTCTCGGCGTTGGGTGCCCCAACAGGTCGTTGACGCAGGACTATCTGGGTGGATTGCATGATGGGGAGCCTACGGCTTTGTGGACATGACACGTAGGCTCCCGTTCATGGGTTATGAGGTTGAGAAGTCTGAGGAGCAGTGGCGCGCAGAGCTCAAACCTGAAGAGTTTGCCGTGCTCCGCAACGCGGGCACTGAGCGCGCCTTCACGGGTGAATACACCGACACGGAGACGACTGGGGTCTACCGCTGTCGCGCTTGCACTGCTGAGTTGTTTCGCTCAGATGAGAAGTTCCACAGCGGATGCGGTTGGCCATCGTTTTGGGCACCGCTGGCCGAAGGACGCGTGGAATACATCGAAGACACCAGCCACGGCATGAAACGCGTGGAGGTTCGGTGTGCCACGTGCGGTTCGCACCTTGGGCACGTGTTTGGTGACGGGTACGGCACTCCGACCGGGCAGCGCTACTGCATCAATTCGATCAGTTTGAAACTTGAGCCAACGACTACGGCAACAACGCCAACAGATCCGTCGCAGTGATCTTGCGCCCGGTGTAGAACGGCGTCTCCTCGCGCACGTGGCGGCGCGCACCTGAGGCCCTCAAGTGACGCATCAGGTCAACGATGCGATGCAACTCATCGCACTCGAACGCCAAGATCCATTCGTAGTCACCCAGCGCGAAGGACGCCACCGTATTGGCGCGCACATCGGCATAGTCGCGGCCCATCTGGCCGTGCTCGGCGAGCAATCCGCGGCGTTCTTTCTCATCCATCAGGTACCACTCATACGAGCGGACAAAGGGATACACGCAGATGTGGGCGCGTGGCTCCTCATCAGCCAAGAACGCTGGCACGTGGGACTTGTTGAACTCTGCTGGGCGGTGCAGGGCCATCTGCGACCACACCGGCTCGAGCCGAGCTCCAAAGGCAGTCCGACGGAACGCGTTGTAGGCGTCTTGAAGTCCCTCAGAAGTGGCCGCGTGCCACCAAACCATCACATCGGCGTCGGCGCGTAACGCAGAGACGTCATAAATGCCGCGTACGACGACATCAACCTCAGCCAGGTCATCGATGAACTGGTCGAGTTGTGCTGCCTCGCCGGCACGGTCGCCCTCACCGATAGGGCGAACCAGTCGAAACACCGACCAGGCTGCGTAGCGAATGGTGTTGTTAATCTCGCGAAGCTTGGCGCCTTGAGGTTTGCTCATGACTTGGAGTCTGCCCCACCACTGAGTTCGCCTAACACCTTGGTTGCGGCAGTTGTGCCAGATGCCACACAGGCAGCAATGCCCACGCCGTCGTACGCCGCGCCGCAGACGGCGATCCCGGGCAAAGCAGCCACTTCGCGACGAATCGAGGCAACCCGTTCAACGTGGCCAACTGCATATTGAGGAAGCCCATCGATCCAGCGCTGCATATGCCACGCCGTGGGCCTCACACTGATACCAACGGCGTCAGCTAGGTCACTCAGTGCCCGCTGGAGAAGTTCCTCATCTGTGGCGTTCAGGAGGTGTTCTTCTCGGAAACGCCCGATCGAGGCGCGCATGATGCTCAGCCCCTGCGCCTGGCCCGCCTCCTTGACCCATTGCCACTTGTTGAACGAGAAGGTGGCCGCCTTGACCTGGCGACCCTCGACTGGAGGCGTCAAGAAACCTGACCCAACGATCTGCGGCAAATCACGCGTCGGGAACGCCAAGGTCAACACCGCCATGGAGGCATACTCGATGCGATCGAGTTCGTGGGCGGCACGTGGGGCCACCGCGGTCAGCAAAGATGCTGCGGGACGCGCTTGGGTTGCGATGATGACCGCATCGGCATGCAACGGTGCCTGGTCAGAGGAGAGCCGCACCTGCCAACCATCACCATGGCGAGCAAGTTCCTCGACTGTGGTGTTCAGTAACACGCGGGCGCCGCTGGCCTGCGCCACGGCACCTGGCATCTCACCCATGCCGCCTCGGAGCCCCGCAAAGATCGGCACGTCGCCAGCAGGACGCGACATGGCCCGGCTCGCGATCTGGGTCAGGGTGCTGGATCCGTCAAGCGCCATAGCCAATTGAGGCACTGTTGCTCGCACCGAAAGTTCCCGTGCATGCCCCGCATAGACCCCACCCAGGAGCGGTTCGACGAGGCGATCGACGACCTCTTTGCCAAACCGGTCCTCGATCAAGGCCCCGACACTCAGGTCATCTCCTGGCTCCAAGAGCATCGGCGGCATCCGTGCTTCCATCGCAGCACGAGCCACACCTTTGGTCGAAATGACTCCTCGAATAGCGCGCAGGTCATGAGGCACGCCCATCATGGTGCGAGGCATCGGTTGCACGACACCCCGACTCCACACATTTGCGGCGGTAGTGGCGGGATAGACCAGGGAATCTTCAAGTCCGCTAGCCCTGGCTAACTCCACCGCCTCCGGGCGCAGGTTAAGCACCGCCTCGGCTCCGGTGTCGACCTGCACTCCCCCAACCTCTGCCAGCGCCAACTTGCCGCCCAGTCGCCCGTCACGTTCGATCACGGTGATCTGGGCAGAGTCGTCGATCTGGTGCACGCGATGCGCGGCGGCCAGACCAGCGATTCCGCCGCCAATAACCACCACCTGGAGCGGCACGGCTGAGTTCATCGAGCACTCGCCTCATGAACAAAATCGGTCAACCTGGCCAGTTGGTCAGGGTTAGTTGAGGGGATAACCCCATGCCCCAAGTTGAAGATGTGACCCGGTGCCTCGCGGCCCGCCTCCAACACCTGCGCGGCCCGCTCGAGCATCACCTCTGTTGGGGCGAACACCAGCGTGGGATCGAGGTTGCCTTGCACACAGCGGCCCTCGACTCGACGTACTCCTTGTGCCAGGGGCACACGCCAGTCGACACCGACGACATCCGCTCCGGCGCGACCCATCAGCGTGAGCAACTCTCCGGTGCCCACCCCGAAGTGGATGCGCGGCACGCCCTCGACACTGCTAAGCACCCGAGTCGAATGCGGCATCACGAAACGCTCATAGTCGTGCGGCGTGAGCGCCCCAGCCCAGGAGTCGAAGAGTTGGATCGCGCTGGCACCTGCATCGATTTGGACCTTCAAGTACGCCGAGGCGATGCCGGCGATCTTGCGCATCAACGCATCCCAGACATCGGGCGCCCCGAGCATGAGCGCCTTGGTCTTGGCGTGTTCCTTCGATGGCCCACCCTCGACCAGATAGGAAGCGACCGTGAACGGCGCCCCGGCAAATCCGATGAGCGGTGTGTCGCCCAGTTCGCCCACCAGGGCACGAACAGCCTCGGTAATGAAGGGCACATCATCGGCACTCAGATCAGGGATTGCGGCCACGTCTTGGAGCGTGCGCACTGGGTGCGCGACGACTGGCCCGACTCCAGGAACGATGTCGAGATCGACCCCGACTGCCTTGAGTGGCAAAACGATGTCGGAGAAGAAGATGGCCGCGTCGACGCCGTACCTGCGCACGGGCTGCAAGGTGATCTCAACGATCATCTCTGGCCGCATGCATGAGTCGAGCATCGTGACGCCTTCGCGGATCTTGAGGTACTCCGGAAGGGATCGACCTGCCTGACGCATGAACCACACTGGAGTGTGGGGCACAGCCTCGCCGCGGGCAGCTTTCATGAACGCACTGTTGTGAACCGACACTCGATGATCTTCCCAGGTCGGGGCGGCGCGTCGTGACTTGGCCTCCTGACACAGCCACCTACTCTGACGTCATGGCTTCACCGCAGGAGCATCGCCTAGATCCGACACAACTCCCCAAGGAGTTCCAGGTCGCTCTTTCGCAGATCACCGCAGCCCGGCTGCGCCCTGAGGTGACCATCGACGAAATGCCGGCACCACAGCGCATCGCCCCTTACGCCACAGCCATGAGCGCTGAAGTTGTCGTGGGCGACGATGAGGTGGCTAGTGGTCGGCTCGTCGTCCTTCACGACCCGCGTGGCAACGACGCGTGGGGTGGCGACTTCCGATGCGTGGCCTATGTGCGTGCCGAAGTCGAGCCCTCGATGGCCAGTGACGACATGTTGGCCGCCGTCGGCTGGTCGTGGCTGGTCGAGGCCTTAGCTAGCGAAGGCGCTCAGTACATCGCACCCTCAGGCACGGTGACCTGTGTGTACTCCGCCAGCTTCGGTGCCTTAGCCAAAGAAGATCCGGATGCGCAGATTGAGATTCGCGCCTCGTGGACTCCTACTGATTCATTGACCGCACACGTCCAAGCGTGGACCAACGTGATGTGCGAGGCCGCTGGTCTTCCGCCGGTGCCTGAAGGGGTCGCGGTGTTACCCCGCAGCGGCAACCGGAAACGATGAGCGAAGCGCCCACCGAACTCCCCCTTCTCAGACTCAGCGATGGGCTGCCCCCATTGGTGGATACCCCTGCTGAGCTAGCCGAAACGATCGCTGCACTGGCCAACGCAGAGGGTCCAGTGGCCATCGACGCCGAACGCGCCAGTGGCTTTCGCTACTCCGCACGCGCCTACCTGATCCAGATCAGACGCGCAGGTGCCGGCACCCATCTCATCGACACCGGCGTGCTCACCGACCTGTCGGGGCTAGCTGCCGCCATTGATGATGCCGAATGGATCTTGCACGCGGCGACTCAAGATTTGCCGTGCCTGCGCGAAGTCGGTTTGCACCCCACCAAGCTTTTCGACACCGAGCTCGCGGCCCGCTTGTTGGGATATCCGCGCGTCGGTCTAGCCACGCTGGTCTCGGTCATCTGCGGACAGACCATGCGTAAGGAACACTCGGCGTCGGACTGGTCGATTCGCCCCCTGCCGCACGACTGGCTGGAGTACGCCGCACTCGACGTCGAGGTGCTCGACGTGATTCGTGAGCACCTCATCGCTGACCTTGAGAAGTCCGGAAAGACCGAGTGGGCTCGCCAAGAGTTCGAGCATCTGTTGGGTTTCGAGCCGACGGTGCGTGCTGAGCCCTGGCGTCGTACATCCCAAATCCAACGAGTTCGCAGTCGTCGAGCGCTCGCCGCCACCCGCGAGCTTTGGCTGGCACGAGACCAACTGGCACGTGAGCGAGATGTGGCGGCAGGTCGCCTGCTGCCAGATAGTTCAATCGTGGCCGCAGCCAAGGCGTTGCCGACCTCGAGGCGCGCGCTGCTGGGCACCCCTGGTTTCCAGGGACGCGCAGCCAAACCGCACGCTCAACTGTGGGTGGATGCGATCGCGAAAGCTGCCAGCCTTCCAGACACTGCCTTGCCCGTGCCGAATCCACGAGGTGATGGCCCGCCGCCCCCACGAGTGTGGGCCGACAAGCACCCTGCTGCGGCAGCACGACTTGATTACGCCCGCAACGCCATTGCTGCGTTGAGTGTCGAACTCAGCGTCCCGGTCGAGAACATGATGACTCCCGACACGGTGCGCCGAGTGATGTGGCAACCTCCAGCCGAAGGCGAGAGTCTGCATGAGATCTTGGCCGACTACGCAGCACGTGAATGGCAAATAGAGCTACTCAGCCCCGTCCTTGAAGCAGCAATCGAAGCCGGCGCGGGGATCTAGGACCTGTCAGCTAGCGGGTTTAACGAAGTACGTCGCGGCAAGAGCGTTGATCTCGACCATGCGTGGTTTAAGCGGCGCGATCACAGGTTTAACCAGTAACTGCCCCACAGGGAGTTGTGTTGCGGCAACCACCTGATCCCAGGCGGGACCAGCT
>CALMMO010000035.1 GCA_937868455.1 uncultured Marmoricola sp. | reverse complement strand
AGGCAGGGGAGTGGGTGAACCCCGACCGGATGGTGATTGACCTCGATCCAGGAGATGGCGCTGGCCTAGGGGAGTGCGCCGAGGTTGCGCTCATGGTGCGTGATCGGCTGGCCCAAGACGGCTTATCGTGTGCGCCGGTGACGTCGGGATCGAAGGGCCTGCATGTGTACGCCGGGCTCGACGGCACCCGCACCCCCGATGAGGTGCGCGACTGGGCATATGAGATCGCCAATGAACTAGCGCGATCTTCGCCGCTGGTGATTGTCCAGATGACGAAAGCCAAACGGCCCGGCAAGGTGTTTTTCGACTGGTCGCAAAACACGGGTGCCAAGACGACGATCTCGCCGTACTCACTTCGCGGACGCGAACGCCCCATGGCCGCCGTGCCGCGCTCCTGGGATGAGATCGAAGCCGGTGCTGACGACCCACTCGCACTCGAGCACCTCACGTTTGATCAGGTGCTAACTCGCGCTAGCGAACAGGGTGATCTGTTCGGTCAGTTACTGCGATCGCAGTAACTAGAAGCACACCTGCAGGTCACCGAGCACGATCCACTGTGCGTTGCCGCCGCGTGGGCCGTTGAAAGTCGTGCCGGTGTTCTTGTAGTTCATCTGGAAGCTAGTCGCTCCACCCATAGTGACAACAACGTCGGCGTTTCGGTTGCTCTCGCCAGGCGAAATGGTCTGGTAAAGACCGTTGCGGTAGGCGTAATTGGTGAGCCCATTGATGCTGACCGATAGACCGGGGGTGCAACCGGTGGTGCACGTGATGTTCACGACTGAACCCCAGGTGGCGTTCGTTACGAAGCCTGGAGCGGTGGCGTCGGTGACTGTCGTGGGCTTGTCAAACGACACTGAGTCGGCGTAGTTGTTGATGCCGGTGGCGGTGTTGCGGGTGAAGTCGTAGATCTTGAAGCTCACCGTTTGAACTGGTGCGCTGAAGGTGAAGATCACGCCCTCCTCAGCAGCAGTGGAGGCGTTAACCGTGGTCGCTTGGTTTAGGACGAGCCCCATGACTCCGTCGGTGTCGATCGTTGAGGGCGTCTCACCGGTATTGGCAAGTCGGCCGGTGTTGCCGATGGAGAAGTCGCTGTCGGTGTTGGTACGTGTGGTTGACGTCAGACCCTTGTAGGAGCCGGAGATCCGCTTCTGAGCGACGCTTGCCGTCAGTGCGGGGCACCCACCACCCGCAGCGGGTGCAGTGAGGGAGCCGGTGCGAGTCCAATCTTTGTTGAAACTGGTGCTCAAAGCGGGGTCGGGGGACACGTTGGCGAGGAAGCTCGCAGTGCCAGTTGCCGGGTCGTCCCAGTTGAGAGTCCAGCAACCGGTGCAATCGCCAGAGGCAGCTGCAGCGGGCGCTGCCACTGCCATGGCCACCACGGGAGCAGCCCAGACGGCGCTCATAGCGAGCGTGCGTCGCGTGGTCGCGCTTGTAGACATCGTTCCTCCAGGATTTGGTCAAGCCCCGCTCCATAGATCGTCTCCAGCGGGATTGCATTGATGAGGGTCAATTGCATCAGATCACCGCACAGTTGGCGAACTCGCTCAAACGCCCGACGGCGATTCTAGGCGGAATGTCCTAATTTATCGTCATCCTGCCTAGACCAGATGTGGGGTGTTCTTGCCCACAATTGTCGTGTTCAATCCTGGCATCCAGACCCGCCCTGAGCGGCCACCTGCCCTATGGTTACCCAAGAGTTCACTCACTGTTTGGAGGCGGTCTTGTTCATCAGCCCATTCGATGACCCTGTGACCTACGCGGCACCGTTCTTCGTGTTGTTCATGGTGGTGGAACTCATCTCGTTGAAGTATCTCGACAACGACCCTCAAGACGGTCCTGCGCGCAAGGGATACGAACGCAAGGACACCGAGACCAACCTGCTCATGGGGTTGGGATCAGTGGTGATCAACACCTTTGCGCGCGCTGCCGCGCTGCTGTTGTACGTCGCCCTCTGGGCTTGGACCCCGCTCCGGCTCGATGCCCGCGATCCCTGGACCTGGGTGATCGCGATCTTGCTCATCGATCTGCTGTGGTACCTCTATCACCGGGCTAGCCACCGTGTGCGCATCTTGTGGGCCATGCACCAGGCCCACCATTCCTCGGTCTACTTCAACTATGCAGTGGCGCTGCGGCAGAAGTGGAACCCCTGGGGCGAACTCCTCTTCTGGATTCCGGTGCCGCTACTGGGCATCCCGCCGTGGATGATCTTCTTCGTCTGGTCGCTGAACCTGATCTATCAGTTCTGGGTGCACACCGAGACGATCCCGAAGTTGTGGGCGCCGATCGAGTTTGTGCTCAACACGCCATCGCACCACCGGGTGCATCACGCCTCTGACGCGGAGTACCTAGACCGCAACTACGGCGGCATCTTGATCATCTGGGATCGGCTCTTTGGCACGTTTGCCGAAGAGAACCGCCGCCCGGTCTATGGGTTGACCAAGCCGGTTGATACATACAACCCGCTCAAGCTTCAGTACGGCGAGTTCCGCGCCGCGTTCGCCGACTGGCGATCGGCTCGCACGTG
>CALMMO010000034.1 GCA_937868455.1 uncultured Marmoricola sp. | reverse complement strand
ACCCAAACCCAAAACGCACAAAGACCAGGCCCGAAGACCTGGTCTCACACGTGCGCGAGGGGGGAGTTGAACCCCCACGCCCTTTCGGGCACACGGACCTGAACCGTGCGCGTCTGCCTATTCCGCCACTCGCGCGTGAAGCAGCCGCAAGGCTAACCCAACATGACACCCCGACCCAAACCGGCCAGACTTGCGCAACTTCTGCACATCAGGGCTGGTGGGCGCCGATACCATCGGGGGGCCTATCAATTTAGCAAGGAGTGGGCATGAGCAAGCTCAATGATTTCGAGCGTCGCCTTGAGGGGCTGATCTCGGGCTTGTTCGCGCGCACATTTAAGAGTTCGGTGCAGCCGGTGGAGATCGCGTCGCAGCTCAATCGCGAACTCGACACCAATGCTCAGATTCTGAGCCGCGACCGGCGCATTGTGCCCAACAGTTTCAGTGTGGAGTTGAGTCCGAGCGACTACGCGAGTTTGGACGCATTGGGCAGCGGCCTCAAGCGCGAGTTGACCGAGATGATGCGCGAGCACGCTGCGGGTCAAAGCTATGTGTTCAGCGGCCCGATCAGCATCGACTTGGTCGAGGCAGACGACGTACGCACCGGTGTCTTTCGGGTGCACAGCGACACCAAGAGCGACGTAAAGAATGCTGCGGGTGACCCCACCGACACGTCAGTACGGCGCGCGCACGCGAGCCTAGAGATCAACGGCCAGCGTCACCCGCTCTTTCCGCCGGGCATCGTGCTTGGTCGGGGCAACGATGCGACGCTGCGCATCGACGACCCCGGCGTGAGCCGCCGGCACGCAGAAATCAAGGTGGTCGACACTGGGTTTGGCGCCCGGGTCTCGGTGCACGATCTCGGCTCGACCAACGGCATTTCGGTCAACGGCAAGAAGACCGACCAGGCGACCCTGACTGACGGCGCGGTCATCCGCATGGGCAACACCGAACTCGTGCTGCACATGACCGATGGGAGCACCGGTGTCTGAGCTCACGATGATGCTGATCCGGTTCGGCTATCTGGCTGTGCTGTGGATCTTCGTCTTGTCTGCTGTGAGCGTGATTCGCTCTGACATGTTCGGTGCTCGCGCGGCCCGGGAGAAGGCGCAGAAGGCGCCTAAGCGACCCAAAGACAAGGCGCCCAAGGTTCGCCGCGGCGACCCGACCAAAGTAGTGCTGCTCGAGGGCGCCAACCGTGGCGAAGAGGTGTCGTTAGATCAGGCTCCGATCTTGATCGGGCGCGGCACAGACGCCGCGATCCGACTCGATGATGACTACGCCTCCACCCGTCACGCGCGGATCGCACGCACCGACACCCAGTGGTACGTCGAGGACCTCGGCTCCACCAACGGCACCTACGTCGGCTCGACCCGGATCACCCAGCCCACGAGCATCAGTTTGGGCACCCAGATCCGCATCGGCAAAACCATCATGGAGTTGCGCAAGTGACCCGGCTCGGGCTGCGCTATTCGGCTCTGTCTGACTTGGGGCCGGTGCGCAAGGACAACCAAGACTCTGGCTACGCCGGGCCTAACCTGCTGGTCGTGGCCGATGGAGTCGGCGGCTCGGCTCGTGGCGACGTGGCGAGTTCGACGGCGATCGACTCGATTCGCACCCTCGACAAGCCGCCAGGCAACGATCCGTTGTCGCAACTCCACGAGGCGGCCACGGCGATCCACGAACGCATCCACGACTTGGTTGAGGCCCACCCGGCACTTGAAGGCACCAGCACCACGTTGACTGCGTTGCTCTTTGACGGCTCGCGCATGGCGATTGCTCACGCTGGCGACAGCCGCGCCTATCTCTTACGGCAAGGCGAGATCAGCCAACTCACCCACGATCACACCTTCGTTCAAGGTCTCGTCGATGAGGGTCGCATCAGCGCTGCCGAGGCCCGGGTGCACCCGCAT
>CALMMO010000033.1 GCA_937868455.1 uncultured Marmoricola sp. | reverse complement strand
CGGCAAGCCGTCTTAGAGATTTGTCGACAACACGACATATTGATTCTCGAAGACAATCCTTATGGCTTGTTGGGCTTCGACAGCGATCCCCACCGTGCGCTGCGAGCCGACGAGGCCGAAGGTGTCATCTACTTGGGGTCCTTCTCCAAGACGTTCGCCCCCGGCTTCCGCGTTGGTTGGGTGCTGGCGCCCCACGCGGTGCGCGAGAAGTTGGTGCTGGCCCAGGAGTCAGCGACTCTGTGTCCCTCAAATTTCTCCCAGATGGCGATTTCGACGTACCTCGACAAGCATGACTGGAAGCAGCAGATCAAAGACTTCCAGCAGATGTATCGCGAGCGCCGCGATGCCATGATCGAAGCCCTCGATGACCTGATGCCGGCCTCATGCACCTGGAACGTGCCCAGTGGCGGCTTCTATGTCTGGCTCACCCTGCCTCCCGGCATCGACGCCAAAGCGATGCTCCCGCGGGCCGTCACCGCCCGGGTGGCCTACGTGCCCGGTACAGCGTTCTATGCCGACCAATTTGGTACCTCGTCGATGCGCTTGAGCTTTTGCTACCCAACGCCAGAGCGCATTCGTGAGGGAGTACGACGACTTGCTGGTGTCTTAGAAGCCGAGTTGGAGCTTCGTGAGACCTTTGACTCCTTTGCGGCCCCGCGACTCTCGCGCGGCTACGAATCCCCGAACACCGATCTGACCTAGGAGAGTTGTCATGGACTCAGTCGTGGTACTCGCTGGTGGTCTTTCACACGAGCGCGATGTCTCCTTGCGATCAGGTCGGCGAGTCTCTGAGGCGCTTCGGCACGCTGACGTTGAGGTCCTCGAGCGCGATGTCGACTCCAGTCTCGTCCCGTTCCTGCTCAGCGAGCGCCCCCAATGTGTGTTCCCTGTGCTTCATGGGGACTCTGGTGAAGATGGGGCGATTCGGGAAGTGTTTGAACTCCTCGACGTCGCCTACATCGGCGCTGAGCCCGCCGCCTGTCGGGCTGCGTTCGACAAGCCGGTGGCAAAATCGGTCGTACGGCGCGCCGGGTTGTCCACCCCCGACTGGGTGGCCCTGCCCCATGAAACCTTCCGCGAACTCGGTGCGGGTGCGGTAATGGACGCCATGGCCTCCCACCTGGGGTTGCCGCTCATGGTGAAGCCGGCTAAGTCAGGGTCAGCGTTGGGCTGCTCGGTCGTTCGCACCCGTGAAGAACTTCCCGGAGCGATGGTCGGTGCCTTTGCCTACGGTGACACCGCGCTGATCGAGAACTTCGTGGAAGGCACCGAGGTCGCCGTACCTGTCATTGACACCGGAGATGGTCCCCAGGCCCTGCCAGCCGTGCAGATCACTCCTGAGGGCGGCATTTACGACTACACCGCTCGCTACACCGCCGGGTCCACGTCATTTGAGGTGCCAGCTCCGCTCAGCGATGACATTGCCGCTGAGGTGGCTCGGGTCGCGGTGACCGCTCACCAGGCCCTGGGACTGCGTGATCTCTCCCGATCCGATCTCATCATCGACGCCCAAGGGGTGGTCTGGTTCTTGGAGGTCAACGTGTCACCCGGCATGACCGAGACCTCGACTGTGCCGCTCTCCATCGCCGCAGCCGGGCTCGACATGGGCCAGGTGTGCGCTCAACTGATCACTCAAGCGAAGGCGCGCACTCATGGCTGATCGCACCTATCCCGCCGTCATCCGCACTGCCAAAGGCCTGCTGCGGCTCATCAAGACCGACATCCGGGTGATGGGCGCCGAGCACATCCCCAGCAAGGGAGGGGCTTTGCTGGCGATTAATCACCTCTCCTACCTCGACTTCGTCTTGGCTGGGTACGCCGCATTGCCCACCAAACGCCTGGTGCGCTTTATGGCGAAGAAGGAGATCTTTGATCACGCGGTTGCTGGGCCGTTGATGCGCTCGATGCACCACATCCCGGTGAATCGACGCGATGGCGTTGGGTCCTACCACGCTGCTGTGGACAGCCTGCGCTCTGGCGAACTCGTGGGGATCTTCCCTGAGGCGACCATTTCGCGGTCGTTTGAGATCAAGGACATCAAGACCGGTGCCGTCCGAATCGCGCAGGCGGCCGAGGTGCCCCTCATTCCGATGATTGTGTGGGGCTCCCACCGCATCATCACCAAGGACCACCCGCGCGACTTCTCCAGGGGCAAGTCGATCCACATCAGCGTGGGCGCTCCGATGCCCGTCCATGAAGGCGACGCAGTGCCACAAACTGCGGCGCTGCGTGCCCGGATGCAAGAACTCCTGGCTCAAACGATTGACGGTTATCCCGCAGATGAGCAGCCCCCGGGATCCTGGTGGCTCCCGGCTTCACGCGGTGGATCTGCGCCCACACCCGAACGAGCGGCTGAACTCGATCGCGAAGAACTTGCTCGTCGAGCGGCCAAGCGACGCAAGTAACGCCCACTGGCTCCCTGAGGAGCGCTTGGAGTGGGTTCGCTTTACCCGGATGTTGTGCGCTTTGCCGGGATGATCCTCCCCGCAAAGCGTCAAAGTCACAGGTTTACTTGTGACTTTTCCACCCCTACGAGGGGTCGATCACGTCGACGATCCGCTTAAGGTCGGCCAGCGACGCAAACTCGATGGTGACTCGGCCCTTCGACTTGCCCAACGCGATCTTCACGCGGGTGTCGAGTCGGTCTCCGAGGCGACTGGAGAGTTCTCCCAACCCAGGGGCAACCGCGCGCGCGCCCGTCGTACGACGCTCTGGGCGGCCCTCTGAGCCCCCAAGAGCCACGATCTCCTCTAGACCCCGCACCGAGATCCCCTCGGCCACCACACGGGCAGCCAGGCGGTCTTGGATGTCAGAGTCGTCAATGCTCAGCAACGCACGGGCGTGCCCGGCCGACAACACCCCAGCGGCGACGCGGCGCTGCACAGGAGTCGAGAGCTTGAGCAAACGCAACGTGTTGGTGATTTGCGGGCGGGAGCGACCAATTCGCTCAGCCAACTCCACATGAGTGCAACCAAAGTCATCGAGCAGTTGTTGATAGGCGTTGGCCTCTTCGAGTGGGTTCAACTGTGAGCGGTGGAGGTTCTCCAACAGCGCATCACGCAGCATGTCGTTGTCTTCGGTTTGCCGCACGATCGCCGGCACCGTGTCACGGCCAGCCTCACGGCTCGCACGCCACCGGCGCTCACCCATGATGAGTTCGTAGCGACCCTCACCTAGCTGTCGTACGACGACGGGCTGCAACAACCCGACTTCTTTGATCGAGTGCACCAACTCCGACATGGCCTCAGCCTCAAACTCGGTGCGTGGCTGACGCGGGTTGGGGGTGATTGAGTCCAGCGGCAACTCAGCGAAATAGGCACCCTCGACGGCTGCCAACTCTGGAGCGTCTGGCGCGACGACTTCCTCCGGCGCGGTTGGAATAAGGGCTCCAAGGCCACGACCTAAGCCTCTGCGTTGCGTGCTCATTGGGTTACAGCCTTCCTGGCCAACTCACGTGCGGCTTCGAGATAGCTCACCGCTCCTGGTGATCCAGGATCGTAAGTCATGACGCTCTGGCCATAACTCGGCGCTTCTGAGACTCGCACTGAACGAGGAATGAACGAGTTGAGCACCAGGTCGCCAAAGTGCGAGCGGACTTCTTCGGCCACACCGTGCGCAAGGCGGGTGCGGGCGTCGTACATCGTGATCAAGATCGTCGTCACCGCGAGGGCTTGATTGAGGTGCGCCTTGACCATTTCGACGGTCTCGAGGAGTTGTC
>CALMMO010000032.1 GCA_937868455.1 uncultured Marmoricola sp. | reverse complement strand
TGGTGGCGCTGGCTCTGTTGATGATTTCGGCCGGTGCCGCCGGCACGTTGGTGATGACGCAGGCCTGGCAACTGTGGTTCTTGTGGGGTGTGCCGATTGGCGTGGGCACGGGGTCATTGGCGTTGGTCTTTGGCGCCATCGTGGCGAACAGGTGGTTTGAGAAGAACCGTGGGCTCGTCACCGGATTCTTCTCAGCCGGGTCCGCTACGGCTCAGTTGGTCTTCTTGCCAACGATTGCCCACTTGGCGACCGGGCCGGGTTGGCGTTGGGCTGCCGGACTCGTGGCACTGGTGGCCTTATTGCTGGCTCCGATCGTGTGGTTGGTGATGCGCGATCGCCCAGCCGACGTGGGACTCCAGCCCTACGGCGCTGGCCCTGACTATCAAGCGCCGGCAGTGCAGGCAACCGGTTCGGCCGCGCGATTGGCCATCTCGGCACTCGTAGGTTCGCTTCGCAGTTGGCCCTTCTGGGCGCTGATGATCACGTTTTGGGTCTGCGGGTGGTCCACCAACGGCCTGATCGCCACCCACTTCATTTCTGCGGCGCATGATCACGGCATGCCACCGACCACGTCGGCGGGCTTGCTGGCGCTGATTGGCATCTTCGACATTGTCGGCACTGTGGCCTCTGGCTGGCTCACCGACCGGGTTGACTCGCGTCTCCTGCTGGCTGGCTACTACTTCTTCCGCGGCATCGCGCTGTTAGTGGTTCCGTCGGTGCTGGGGCCAACAGTGGAGCCGCCACTGTTCTTCTTCGTGGTCTTCTATGGCCTCGACTGGGTGGCCACTGTCCCGCCGACGGTGGCCCTGTGTCGCCAGCACTTTGGGCTCCAGCGTTCCGGCGTGGTCTTTGGCTGGGTGTTCGCCTCACACATGGTGGGGGCTGGCGTCGCGGCGTCGTACGCCGGAATCATCCGCGAGTCGCTTGGCGACTATTACTGGGCCTGGATCACCGCTGGCGCGATGTGTGTCGTGGCGGCGCTGATCTGCTTGACGATTCCGCGCACGGCTCGTCTCGACGAGCCCATCGCCGACGAACTGGGCAAAGAGACAGCCCAGATCTAGGAGCGTTGAAGCCGGGTCTTGATTCGCTCGCGCAGCTGGGCTTCGTTGGCCAAGCGTGCTGTGTCGCGCTCGCGTCGCATCGCTGAAACCGCGGCCAGAAAGTCTTCGGCAGGCGTGCCCGCAGGCGGCGGGGGAGCGACGTACTGCGCGGTGCGCGCAGATAGGTCATTGACCAACGATTGCCACGCCGCCTGACTCAGTTGGGAGCGGCGCCCGGTCAACTGGCGCAACGAGACGCTGAGTCCATCTGGCAAGGGCGCGATGTCGGCGCTCCTGGCCCACTCGATGAGGTGCGGCGGGCACTGCACCGGTGGGTGCACGGTGAGTCTGGCGCGATCTCTCACGACGTAGGTGCCGGCCACCAAGTCGCCGATGCGTTTGCCCTTGTTGTTCGTCAGGGCGCACAAGACCGCGGGCACACCGAAGAGCACTCCGATTTCAGCGATGCCCAAGATGCCTCGCACTAACGCATGGCCAAAGCTGATCGGCCCGGCATCATCGCGCACGGTGCGTAATCCCATGGCAAATTTGCCGACGCTCTTGCCGCGAGTCAGGGTCTCTAGTGTCACCGGAAACACCAGCCAGGCAGCAATCATGGTCAGACGGACACCAACACTTGCCAAGGCTTCGTCGCTGACCACTGACATGGTGAGGAAGAGACCAGCGATCAGGATCGCCATGAGTAAGAAGTAGTCGATCATTCCGCTGACAAGGCGAGCCCCAAAGGTGGCGGCAGGCAGATCGAGCGCGACCGCTTCACCTACGACGGTGTCGTCATCGCCGACACCTGCATAGATCGAACTCATCGGTTGGCTCGCTGTCTGTCATTTGCCGCGTTGTTTCGGCCTGGCTCTGCTGACAGCCTAGATTGTGCACGTGGATGTTGATGCCTTCATTGCCGCGCACCAGGGGACCTGGGTGCGACTTGAGGC
>CALMMO010000031.1 GCA_937868455.1 uncultured Marmoricola sp. | reverse complement strand
CCCTTGGGCACTGTGCGGCCAGCGACCACGGTCTCTTGCTTGGTGAATCGTGGGAACGCGAACTGCACCGGGGTCACCAGACGCAGGAGTTCTTCAACAATGGGCTCAACGCTGTCAGGTTCGTTTGCGACCTGGTGCCACAGGTCGCGACGTTCCAGGAGTACGGCGGTGCCCAGTGCCAGCATCGACGCACTGGTCTCCAGCCCACCCAAGAAGACACCGTCGGCAAGTCCAGCAAGATCGACGTCGCTGATCTCATCGCCATGCTCTTTGATGATCTGGCCGATGAGTCCCGGGCCGGGGTTGATGCGCTGGCGACGTACTTCCTCTTCGAGGAAGTCCAACCCCTCGGTCGCCGCGTCGAAAGGCCCGCTGCCACCGGTGGTGACGTCGAAGCGAGCAGTGGCCAACTTGGAGAAATGCTGCCTGCGCTCGGGTTCCATGCCAAGGAGATCGCAGATGACGCGGAAAGGCACTGGGAAAGCAAAGGCATCGGTCAGGTCGACAGTTTCGCCCAATGCAGCTGCTGCTTCGATCTGATCAAGTTGGTCGGCAACGATCTCTTCGATCATCGGAGTCAACCGAGCCAGGCGTCGCAGGGTGAATTCAGGAGTGATCAGTTTGCGCAGCCGGGTGTGCTCGGGCGGGTCGGTGAAGCCCAGTCCACCCACGCCAACCTCAGCCAGTCGGCCAGTGCCTAGGTAGGGGCGGATGTCATTGGAGTACGTCTGCTTGGAGGCGCCGAGCACCTCGCGCACTTCAGCGTCACCGCTGACGATCCAGATTTCGAGCCCCAGCAGGCTTGCTGCCTTGTAAACCGGCTCGCGATCACGGGTCTTTGACAGCTTCTTGCTGGGGGCCAAGACCTCGCGCTCAAGCAGCCAGGTCAGGTGCGGAGGGATCTTGTCGAGCTTCGTGAGGTCCAGACCTCCCGTGCGCGCCAGAATCGCTCGCAACAAGATGTCCTTCACGGTGCGTACGAACCGCATGCTCACCCCTCAACTACCTACGACCAAAGTCCTGGCATGAGACTATCCGGCCTCTGGTGCTCCAGATATCACTGGTCTCCCCTAGCTGACCCCGAATGAGCCCTGAGATTCCCCTTGATCACTGGCCTCAGGTGTCACGTGCGCCACTCCAGTGGTGAAAAGTCACAGGTTTACTTGTGACTTTGACACAGTCACTCCCACTCAATCGTGCCCGGCGGCTTGGACGTGATGTCGACCGTGACACGGTTCACTTCACTGACCTCATTGGTGATGCGGGTCGAGATCTTCTCCAAGACGTCATAGGGCAAGCGAGCCCAGTCGGCGGTCATCGCGTCCTCGGACGTCACCGGGCGCAGCACTACAGGATGTCCATAGGTGCGGCCATCGCCTTGCACTCCAACGGAGCGTACGTCGGCCAGCAGCACCACCGGGAACTGCCAGATCTCACGATCTAGTCCGGCTGCGGTGAGTTCGGCCCGGGCAATCGCATCGGCCTCACGCAAGATGTCGAGCCGCTCGCGAGTGACCTCGCCAATGATCCGAATCGCCAAACCGGGCCCCGGGAAGGGATGGCGCCAGACGATCTCAGCCGGGAGACCCAACTGCTCACCGACGAGGCGGACCTCGTCCTTAAACAGCGTGCGTAGCGGCTCAACGAGCGCAAACTCCAAGTCGTCGGGCAATCCACCGACGTTGTGGTGCGACTTGATGTTGGCCGCGCCTTCGCCACCGCCAGACTCCACCACGTCGGGATACAAGGTGCCTTGCACCAAGAAGCCCACCTTTTGCTCTGAGGACGAGACGATCTGTGCCTCGGCAGCCTCAAAGACCCGGATGAACTCCCGACCGATGATCTTGCGCTTCGTCTCGGGGTCACTCACTCCCGCCAGGTGTTCAAGGAACTGCGCTTCGGCATCGACGACGTGCAGGTTGACTCCGGTTGAGGCCACAAAGTCGCGCTCGACCTGCTCGGCCTCGCCCTTGCGCAGCAAGCCGTGGTCGACAAAGACACAAGTGAGTCGGTCACCGATCGCCCGCTGCACCATGGCGGCCGCAACAGCAGAGTCGACGCCCCCGGAGAGCCCGCAGATCGCGCGGCCCTCTGGCCCGATCTGCGCACGGATGCGCTCGACTTGCTCCTCAACAATGTTGACCATCGTCCAGGTTTGGCGGCACCCCGCAATGGTGTGCAAGAAGTGCTCGAGGATCTTTTGGCCGTGCTCGGAGTGAAGCACTTCGGGGTGCCACTGCACACCGGCGAGTTTGCGCTCGACATGCTCGAAAGCTGCCACTCGCGCCCGAGGTGACTGTGCCAAAACGCTGAATCCATCCGGCGCCGCCACGACCTCGTCGCCGTGAGACATCCACGAACTCAACTCGTCTGGCAGGCCCGCCAAAAGCACTCCGTGGTCTTGCACAGCGACTGGTGTACGGCCGTATTCGCGCTGTCCGGTGTGCGCGACTTCGCCTCCGAGAGCCTGCGCCATCGCCATGAAGCCGTAGCAGATGCCGAACACCGGAACGGAGCCGTCGACCAGCGCGGCGTCGAGCGCCGGAGCACCGGCTTCGTAAACGCTGGAAGGTCCGCCGGACAAGATGATCGCGCTCGGCTTCTTGGCCAGCATTGCCTCGACAGGCATGGTGTGGGGGACGATTTCTGAGTAGACCCTCGCCTCACGCACCCTGCGGGCAATGAGTTGGGCGTACTGCGCACCAAAGTCGACGACGAGGACGAGATCGTGGTCAGTCACCGAAAACCTTTCGCCGGGGAGAGAGGGGAGTCTATCGGTGCTAGCGGGCGCACCTCACTTCGACGTACACCCGCCTCTGCTTAACCCGGATGTTTGGCGCTTTGCGGGGGAGATCCCCCGGGCAAAGCGGCAAAGTCACAGGTTTACTTGTGACTTTTCCCCTGCTTCACGCCCACGATCGGCAGGCGCAAAGCTGCAGGAGCCGACGGCGGCACCGCAGGCGAGCGCGGCTCAACGGCAGACACCTGGATGTAGGGGGTGCCAAGGGCCGGCCGCGTGTCAACCTCGCCCTTATTGGGCCACAGTGCCATGGCGCGCTCGGCTTGGGCGGTGATGGTCAGCGACGGGTTCACACCCAGGTTGGCGGTGACTGCGGCTCCATCCATCACGTGGAGTCCGGGGTGTCCATAGACCCGCTGGTAAGCGTCGATGACTCCGGTCTCTGGGGAGTCGCCGATGGCAGCGCCACCGATGAAGTGGGCGGTCAGAGGCTTGTTGAACGGGTCGCCAATCGCCCCGCCCGGGCGCCCCCCGACGATGACGGCCATGCGGCGCACCGCTTGGTTCGCCAGCGGGATCCAGGTCGGGTTGGGTTCGCCGTGGCCCTGTTTGGAGGTCATATAGCGACGCCCGGTGAGCCGACTGCGGGTGGTGAAGGTGGTGATTGAGTTGTCCAGTGATTGCATCACCAGCGCAATGACTGAGCGCTCCGACCAGTGCTTGAGGTCGTAGAGGTCGCGCATGTTGCGACGCTCTTTCCACATCTCTTTGAGCCAGGTCTTCCAGCGCGGTTCACCCAAGTCACCGTCGGTCAGCACGGTTTGCATCAGGCTCATCACGTTGCTGCCCTTGCCGTACCTCACCGGCTCGATATGGGTGTTCTCATCAGGGTGGAACGACGAGGTGATGGCAACACCCTTGGAGTAGTCGGTGGTGGCATCTGCGGCCATCGCCCCCAGGATCGACTCGGAGTTGGTGCGCGAAAGGTAGCCCAGCCGAGGCGAGAGCGCTGGTAGGTCCCCGCTGTCACGCATCGCGTGCAGCAGGCGCTGGGTGCCCAAGGCTGAGGCCGCGAAGATCACGTGTGAAGCCCTCAACACTCGACCGGCCTTGCGGGGCTGTTTGGTGTTGACGACGGTGACCTCATAGCCCTGCTCCACGGGCCGCACCCGGGTCGCGGTGCTCATCGCCATGATCTGAGCGCCACGGCGCTCGGCGAGGTAGAGGTAGTTCTTCACCAAGGTGTTCTTGGAGTTGTGCCGACAGCCAGTCATGCATTCGCCGCAGTGCTTGCACGGCACCCGCGAAGGTCCTTCGCCGCCGAAGTACGGGTCAGCAATCGTGTCTCGCTGGGTCTCCCCCGGCCCGCCAAAGAACACGCCCACCGGAGTCATGTGGAAGGTGTCCCCCACGCCCATCTCGTCGGCGACCTGTTTCATCACCTTGTCGGAGTTAGTCATCAGGGGGTTGAGTTCGACGCCGAGCATGCGCTTCGCTTGATCGAAGTACGGCGCCAACTCGGCTCGCCAGTCAGTGATGTGGCTCCACTGCGGGTCGTTGTAGAAGGGGTCCAACGGTTCATAAAGGGTGTTCGCGTAAACCAGCGACCCTCCACCGACACCAGCTCCGGAAAGAATCAGACAGTCCTTGAGCATGTCGATGCGCTGGATGCCGTAACACCCGATCTCGGGCTGGAAGAGGTAGTTCTTCACATCAAAGGAGGTGTCAGGAAAATCGTCATCTTCGAAGCGCTTGCCTGCTTCGAGCACGCACACGGTGTAGCCCTTCTCCACCAAGCGCAACGCGGCGACGGATCCGCCGAAGCCTGATCCGATGACTACGACATCAAAGTCACTCACTTCATCCCAAGCTTCTTCATCAGGCTCAATGCGCCGGTCATCATCTGGGCGTACTTGCGATCATCGATACCGAATTGCGGCCCGAGCGCCATCAACTTTTGCACTGCCACGGCCTGGATTTCGGTGTAGCGCCAGATGCCTTCGGCCCCTTGGCGACGCCCTTGACCCGAGGCACGCATGCCACCCATGGGCGCATCGACGCTGCCGAAGGTGGCTGCGAACCCTTCGTTGATGTTGACGGTGCCGCACTTGATCTGAGCAGCTAGGCCGCGAGCCCGTTTGGTGTCGCGGCTGTAGATCGAGGCATTGAGGCCGTACTCCCCATCGTTGGCCCTGGCCACTGCCTCAGACTCGTCGTTGAATCGGTAGAGCGAAATCACCGGACCGAAGGTCTCTGAGCCGAAACAGGTCATCTCAGGGCTCACGTTTTCGAGGATCGTTGGCTCGTAGTAGTACGGCGACAAGTCGGGCCGCGCCTTGCCACCAGCGAGCACTCGGGCCCCCCGAGCTACTGCGTCATCAACGTGAGCAGTCACGGTGTCGAGTTGGGCTTGGCTGACCAATGTGCCCATGTCTGAGCCCCACTCCACGCCAGCCTTGAGGTTCATCTCCTTGGTGCGCTTGACGAATGCGGCCACGAACTTGTCATAGACCTGATCGGCCACAAACATCCGCTCGATGCTCACGCACAGTTGGCCCCCGCTCGAGAATGCCGCGCGCACCGCGCCCTCGGCGGCCTTGTCGACATCGGCGTCGCGCAAGATCAGCATCGGGTTCTTGCCACCGAGCTCGAGGCTGCAGCCAATCAGTCGGTCAGCGCACTGCTTAGCAACGAGTTTGCCCGTCGCGGTGCTGCCGGTGAAACACAGGTAGTCAGAGCGCTCGATCATCGGGGTGCCCAACTCGCGACCAGGGCCGGCCACCACGAGCCACAGGTCTTTGGGGAACCCGGCTTGTTCGAGCAGTTCAACACCAAGCAAAGCAGTCAGCATGGTTTGCGCGTCAGGCTTTGCCACAACAGCGTTGCCCGCCATCAAGGCCGGCAGACCGTCAGAGAGCGCCATCGTGAAGGGGTAGTTCCAGGGCGAAATGATCCCAACCACACCCTTGGGTGGGCGGCTCTCCTTCACGGAGGTCAACATCGGCGTCATGCCACGACGAGATTTGGTGGATAGGAATTTCGCGGAGTTGCGACCGTAATACCTCGCCGTGAGTGCCACGTGGGCCGGCTCATCAAAGGCATGTACGCGAGCCTTGCCCGACTCCCAACAGATCAGATCCATGATCTCTTCTTGGCGCTCGAGCACCAGGTCGTGCAGTCGAAGCAAGCAGTCTTGCCGAGCGGCGACGGGAGTGCGCGCCCAGGCTTGTTGCGCCACCCGAGCTCGGGCATAGGCCGAATCGACGTCGGCCAGGCTGCTTTGTGGGATGTTCGCGAGTGGTTGGCCGCTGATCGGGGTGTACGTCGTGACCGACTCACCCGTCGTACTCACAATGCGATCAGTGAGTCGCTTCACGTAGTCAGGTTCGAGGGCGTAGGTCGCCATCAGGTCGTGTTCGGGATCAGCGGGGCCGGCAACGTGCTCAGGCTGGGCAGTCATACCCTGAAATCTAGGTGGTCCAAGGTCACTTATCTACCCCCTGGTAACCCGATGGACGCCTAGTTTCCGTCGACTTCGTCTCGATCGGCCCACTCCAACAGCGTGGCGAACCCGCCAAACACGTGATCGTCGATGTCGTGGTGCAGATCGCCTAGCTCAGCAAAGCGGGCAGGCATGGTCGCGATGGTGAAGTCGCCGGGCTCGCAGTCGTTGATTTCCTCCCAGCGCACCGGTGCTGACACGGTGGCTTCGGGGTTGCCCCGCACTGAGTAGGCCGCAGCAATCGTGTGATCGCGAGCATTTTGGTTGTAGTCGACAAACAGGTCCTTGGGGTCACGATCCTTGCGCCACCAGGCTGTGGTGACTTCATCGGGTGCGCGGCGTTCCACTTCTTTGGCGAAGGCCAGGGCGGCTCGCCGTACGTCGGCGAACGGGTGCTTCGGGATGCGCACGTAGATGTGGATGCCGCTGCCACCGCTGGTCTTGGGATATCCCACCGCACCCAAGTCATCGAGCACGCCGCGCGCGACGTGCGCCACGCGCTGCACGCGCTGCCAATCGCACTCCGGGCCAGGATCGAGGTCGATGCGCCACTCGTCAGGCTCCTCGACGTGGTCGCGGCGGCTGTTCCACGGGTGGAACTCCACGGTGCTCATCTGCACCGCCCAGATCACATGGGCCAACTCGGTGACGCACAGTTCGTCCGCCGTACGTTTCCAGCGCGGAAAGAACACCTGCACCGTTTCCATCCATGGCGGCGCGCCCGACGGAAGCCGCTTTTGGTGGACCTTCTCACCGCTCACCCCAGTCGGGAAGCGATGCAACATGCAGGGCCGTTCGCGCAGTGCATTGACGATGCCATCACCAACACTGAGGTAGTACTCCACCAAATCGAGTTTCGTCTCGCCCCGCGCAGGAAAGTACACCCGATCAGGGTTGCTCACGTTGACGACCTTGTCGTCAACCTCGATTTCGATCGCGGGGCTCGCCATGCGGCCACGGTAGTGGTCCCTCACCGCCATCGAGCGGGGAGACGCAGAAATACCAGAACTTCGGTCCTGAGGAGCCGACGTTGGCGGCGTCACGAATTGAAGGCGCTCGGCGGGGGGTGTGTCAGGGTAGGCCCCATGGAAAGGCCCACCCTGAAAGTGACCTCGAGGGCCCAGTGGCGCGAATGGCTCGATGAGCACCACGGCACCAGCGACGGCGTCTGGGTCGCTTTCGTCAAGGCAAGTGCTGGCGGCAAGGTGAGCTACGAAGAATTAGTGCTCGAAGCCCTGTGCTTCGGCTGGATCGACTCGCAGGGCAAAGGCATCGACGCCGAATGGACCAGCCTGACCTTCACCCCGCGCCGCGCCAGATCCCGCTGGACCCAGCCCAATCGCGATCGCGTCGCCCGCCTCCAAGAGGCTGGTCTGATGACCCCGGCCGGACAAGCCGTGATCGATGAGGCTCAGCAACTCGGCACTTGGGATGAGTTGCGCCAAGTTGAAAATCTCGAACTACCCGATGACTTAGCTAGTGCACTGGTTGGTCATGAGACTGCTTGGGAGGCGCTGAGTCGCTCGATCCGATACCAGCATCTGCTCGGGCTCCATGACGCCAAACGTCCAGAGACCCGGGCTCGCAAGATTGCTGGGATCATCGCCGTTTTGATCGGCCGACACTCGCCGTACGTCAGACGAACGGGTCGCTATAGGCACCGCAACGTATGACGCCAGGGCGCATTTGCGGTTCACTCATTCCCTCCGGTGCGCCTACTACACGAGTCCACGGATTGCCGCCATGCTTGGCTGATGGAAGCCTCGACCACCGCAATCGCTTCCTGGACCCTGATCCAGGAGATTCCCATTCCCGCAGATGTCACCAGCCTTCTCATCGAGGGTGAACAGGCCGTAGCGGCGTACAAGACCTTCCGCGACTCCGCAATCTTCACGACCAAACGGCTGATCGTGCGCGATGCCCAGGGACTAACCGGCAAGAAGGTTGAGATCTATTCCCTGCCCTACAGCAACATCAACATGTGGTCGTCGGAGAACGCGGGCAAACTTCTGGATTTTAACTCCGAACTGGAGCTCTGGACCCGCGCCGGCCACATCAAGATCAAATTGGACAAGAGGGTGGACATTCGGCGGCTCGATCAACTAATCGCCTGGGCCGTGATCTTCGGCGGCAAGTAGCAATCCCGCACCTATGCTGCCGTCGCGCGGATCACGGTCGGCGTTACCGACAACCAATGGGCAGCGTTCTTGCGCAACCGTCCGCTCCTGACCGAAGCGAACTTCTGGCAGCCATCCCCGCACGGATTTCGCGCTAAGCCCGGGGAACCGTTTCTGTTCAAAACCAAGAACCCGCAGAATTTCAGACACGTTGACATCCCGGGCTACGCCTTGGTCGGCGGTGGGTTCTTCGACGAGTACGTCGAGCTTCGGGCGAGTGAAGCCTGGATGATTTGGGGCGAGGCAAATGGGGTTGTCTCCGAGGACGAACTAATTTGTTGCTCTTTGCGGTGGGCCTCAAACTCGACTTCCAGACAGTTGGCGCGACGCGAGGTTCTGGTCACGACCGTGGTGCACACGACGGCCATGGTCGAGATCGGGACCACTTCGTATGACGCACCGGAACGCGAGCATGCCCCCGACAACTCGAACCGCCGGGATCAGCAGACCCCAAGAGCAGCCAACGCAGACCGGAGTACGTCGAGGCCATCGCGGTGGTGCCAGCAAATCCCGTGAAGACCCAAATCCGAGGCTGAGGTCACGTTGACCTCGGTGTCGTCAACGAAGACCACCTGCTCGGGGGCAAGGCCAAGTTTGTCCAGCACGCGACCAAAGAACCGTGCCGATGGCTTCGCGGCACCGACATCGCAGGAATAGAAAGAGGAGTCGAGGAGGTCGTCGTACCCCAACCTCTCGCGCATGTACGCCGCCCGAAGCTGATCCTGGTTGGTCGCCAAGTGGCAAGACACCCCAGATCGGCGGATCGAGGCCACTAGTTCGCGCGTGCCCTCGAAGCGAATGAAAGTGCCCCAGACTTCTTTGACCGCATGCTCTGCATCGACCAAGCCATGTCTGGTCAATAGCTCATCTAGAGCTGGTATCAGGTCAGCGCGCCCAGCCATCGCCGCTTTGGCCACCGGCCAGATTTCGGTGAGCACCTGGTCGGTGGCGGGTTGACCGATCGCCTCGATCAGCAGCGCACGCCACCCTCTGGGCACCTCCTGCAGCACCCCGTCGGCGTCCCAGAGCACTGCGCGAATCGCACTCATTCAGCGTTGCTATTCGGCGCCGTGCTTGGCGATGAAGGCCAGGATCTGCTCGGCGTACTCCGGCCTACACACGATCAGATCGGGCAAAAGCACGTTGTCTTGGTTGTACTTCAGTGGCGATCCGTCGATGCGCGAGCAGAAGAGTCCTGCTGCTCGGGCAACGGCGACGGGCGCAGCCGAGTCCCATTCGTACTGTCCACCGGCGTGCACGTAGGCGTCACTGAGGTCGCGGGCCACTGAGATGACTTTGGCGCCCGCCGATCCCATGGGCACGAGTTCGCCGCCGAACTCTTCAACCATTTGCGTGACGAAGGCGGGCGGGCGGGTGCGCGAGGCAACGATCCGGACGGGACCTCCCGACGCGGGCGGGACCACTGGCGGTGCACCGGTGTGGAAGGTCTCCCCCAGTCCAGGTTGGGCGACGGCACCAGCAACGAGGTCACCGCTCTCCCACAGCGCGACGTGCACGGCCCAGTCATCGCGCGGCGGTTCGGAGAATTCGCGGGTGCCATCGAGGGGATCGATGATCCACACGCGTTGCGCCGTACGCCGGTCATGCGCACCGACAGTCCCCCGGTGTTCTTCCTCAGACAACACCGCATCGTCGGGTCGGTAACGCGCCAAGACGTCCATCAAAAACTCGTGGGCGGCGAGGTCGCCAGCATCTTTGAGTTCTTTGCCCTCAAGGCCTTCGCCGCGGACTTTGACGAGCAGTTTGCCAGCTTCGGTCGCGGCCCAGGCAGCGAACTCGTGGTCGTTGAGGTTCTCGATGTTCACTGACGCAGCCTAGCGAGGATCGCTGCCGCTACCGCTCATGCCTAGGAGTTGAACCTCTGTTGGGTCCACTCCAGCCCGTTGGAAATCAGGCCTTCAACAGCATCGGCGCAGGCGTCGATCTGGAAGGGCAACTCTTTGCGTTCGACACTCGAATAGTTCGACAACACGAAATCTGCGGTGTCCTGACGCCCGGGAGGCCGCCCGATGCCGGCCCGCACCCGGTAGAAGTCACCCGTGCCTAGCGATGCGCGCATCGACTTCAAGCCGTTGTGGCCGTTGTCTCCGCCACCGAACTTGACCCGCTGGGTGCCGAAGGCGATATCCAGCTCATCGTGTACGGCGATGATCGCCGCCGGGGCGATCTTGTAGAACGAAGCAAGTGCTTTGACCGGCCCGCCACTGAGGTTCATAAAAGTGGCCGAACGAGCTAGCACCACCCGCGGCCCCGGCACTGTGAGTCGTCCCTCAACTACCTGGGCTCGACCAGACTTGTGGGCCCGCCAGGGCGATCCCATACGGCGCGCCAACTCATCGGTGACCATGTAGCCAACGTTGTGTCGGGTGTTGGAATAGTCAGGCCCCGGATTGCCTAGCCCGACAACGAGCCAGACCTCCGGGGCCTGCTGTGAAACTTCTAGGGTCACCCCTCGGATGACTCCGCACCCACAACAGTGGGCTCAGCAGTCGGTGCAGCACCGTCTGCGATGTCGGCCTCAACCTCTTCGGCGGTCGGCGCGTGTGCGACGTTGACGATGACGGCCTCAGCTTCGGTGACCAGGATGGAGCCCTTGGGCAGCACTAGGTCGGAAGCGTGGATCAAGGTGCCAACGGTGAGGCCCTCGACGTTGACCTCGATGTGCTCGGGGATGTGAGTGGCCTCGGCCTCAAGTTCGACGGTCGAGTTCTCGGTGACAACCAGGGTGCCGGCCTCGGCCTCGCCGACGATGATGATCGGGACGTCGACGTTGACCTTCTCGCCCTTCTTCACCTCAACGAAGTCGATGTGCTCCAAGGCGCGCTTGAGCGGGTCAACCTGAACCTGCTTGGTCAAGGCCAGCAGGGTCTTGCCGTCGGCCTCGATGTGGAGCAGCGCGTTCGCACCGCCGTGCTTGAGCGCCATCATCGTGTCGTGACCGGGCACGGTGATGTGGATCGGGTCGT
>CALMMO010000030.1 GCA_937868455.1 uncultured Marmoricola sp. | reverse complement strand
CGTGAGTGGACCTTCGCGAAGTCCGATGACGCCAACGTCAAGGCCAGGGTCACAGTGCAAAGCGAAGACATTGGTGACCTCTTCCAGCACACCGTGCTCGATGGCGAACTGCGCTCCACCGGGCATCACTTCCTCTGCCGGTTGAAAGATGAACCGCACCCGGCGGCTGGTGTCGATGTCAGCCAGCGCGAGTGCCGCGCCGGTGAGAGCGGTGGTGTGCACGTCGTGGCCGCAGGCGTGCGTCACGCCCTCAACTGTGCTCGCCCACTCATCCGGTGTGGCGTCTTGGACTGGCAGTGCGTCAAGGTCGGCGCGCAACGCAACGACCGGACCGCTGCTCGGCCCGATCTCGGCGACGAGCCCGCTGGTTGGGAGTCGCTTCACCCGAAGTCCGTGTGCATCCAGCAATTGCGCGACGGTGTCTGTGGTGCGCTCTTCGTGCCAGGAAAGCTCTGGGTGGGCGTGCAAGTCGCGCCGTAAGGCGATCAGGGTGTCTGAATGCGTGGCCATAGCGGCATCGAGCGCGCCAAAAGAGGGGAGATTGTCAGACACAAGCCCGAATCCTACCCCTGTGCAACCCAGCAAAATCGACTCACGACTCGCACTAAATAGGTGCCAGTGACTAGTCCTGATCGGCGTCGTACGCCGCAACCAACTCGTCGGCAGCAGCAGGTGCGGTCAGGTCGCCAGCAAGCAGCCGATCGCGCACAGAGTCGCGGATCGCGGCCACACCTGCTGAGGCTCGCAGCCGTTGATCGAAGACGTCGCGCACCAGGCTCCAGGTGAATTCGACCTGTTGCTCTGCTCGCTTGCGGGCCAGTCCCTCATCACCCATCGAGGCGCGATGAGCCAGCACCTGCTTCCACACCTCGTCGATGCCGGTGCCGTGCAGGGCCGAACAGGTGAGCACCGGCGGCACCCAGCCCTCGCCCGACCGCATCAGCCGGAAGGCAGCAGATAGGTCACGAGCCGCCGCACGGGCCTCCATCGATCGGTCTACCCCATCTGCGCTGGCTGGATCGGCCTTGTTGACCGCGATGACATCCGCGATCTCCAAGATGCCCTTTTTGATGCCTTGGAGTTGGTCACCGGTGCGTGCCAGGGTCAAGAACAAGAAGGTGTCGACCATGCCGGCGACGGTCACTTCGGATTGGCCAACCCCAACGGTCTCGACGAGTACGACGTCATAGCCAGCAGCCTCCACAAGCACCATCGCCTGCGTGGTTGCTCGAGCCACTCCACCGAGCGTTCCGGCACTCGGCGAAGGGCGGATATAAGCGTGGTCAGAGGCAGCCAACGACGCCATCCGGGTTTTGTCGCCCAGCACGGAGCCACGAGTTCGGGTGCTACTCGGGTCTACAGCCAAGACACCAACTCGGTGACCGGCCTCGACCAATGACATGCCTAGCGCCTCAATGAAGGTTGATTTGCCAACGCCCGGCACGCCTGAGATGCCGACACGGACCGCGGAGGAGTTGGGCACGATCAGCGCGGCCATCAACTCCTTGGCCTGCTCACGATGATCTGGTCGCGAACTCTCCACCAACGTGATCGCACGCGAGAGGATGCTTCGATCTCCTCGGCGTACGCCGGCGACAAGCTCGGCCACATCGATCGCACTCACGCTGTTGGGTGACCCAATCCAGTGCTGAGCTTCGCGAGCAGATCAAGAGCAGCATCGGCGATCACCGTGCCCGGCGGGAACACCGCGGCGGCACCCATCTGGAGCAAGGTGGGCACATCGTCGGGGGGAATAACCCCACCCACAACGACCATGATGTCGCCGCGCCCCAGGTCCGCCAGCGCCTTCTTCAACGCAGGCACCAGCGTGAGGTGACCTGCCGCGAGAGAGTTCACTCCCACGACGTGCACGTCAGCATCAACCGCCTGTCGAGCGACCTCGTCAGGGGTGGAGAACAACGGCCCCACGTCCACATCGAAACCAAGGTCGGCAAAGGCGGTCACGATCACCTTCTGACCGCGGTCGTGCCCGTCTTGGCCCATCTTGGCCACCAAGATGCGTGGTCGGCGGCCCT
>CALMMO010000029.1 GCA_937868455.1 uncultured Marmoricola sp. | reverse complement strand
CTGATCGATGCAGCCGGCGTGCACTTTCGCACCATCAATGATCGATGCGACTCCCCCATCGTGATTGATGACGCCCATGGCCCAGTTGCGTTCTATGGCATTCCTTATCTAGAGCCTGAGGCAGTCCGATTGCCCTGGTCATTGCCCGCACGCAGCCACCAACTGGCATTGGGCGAGGCGATGCGTCGGATTCGCCTAGCCCACGAAACCTCCACAGCGCGCAGCGTGGTGTTGGCTCATGCGTTCGTTGCTGGGGCGACCCCAAGCGATAGCGAGCGCGACATCACTGTGGGTGGTGTTGACCGCGTGGGAGTCGACACCTTTGGGGGCATTGACTATGTCGCCCTTGGGCACCTGCACGGGGCGGCAACGTTGCGCAACGAAATCCGCTACAGCGGGTCACCCTTGGCCTACTCGTTCTCCGAATCAGAGCATGTCAAGGGCTCCTGGCTCATCGATCTCGACGCGGCCGGCCACGTGCAGGCCGAGTTCGTGGCGGCACCCGTGCCCCGTGTGCTCTCCCGCATCTCAGGCGATCTAGAGCACCTGCTCACGTCTTCACTTTTTGCAGATTGCGAAAGCCATTGGGTTGAGGCGACCATCACCGACACGGTCCGACCTCGTGGAGTTCACGAACAACTCAGTGCGCGCTTTCCTCACGTGGTCTCGTTGAGGTTTCCTGACACGGGCGGTACTACGGGCATCACCCGGGTCACGCCAACTTTGGGTGCCTCCCCACACCTGGTGGCCCAGGAATTCGTCTCTGTGGTGCGCGGCCAAGAGTGTTCCGAAGTCGAGATCGCTTTGCTCGACGACGTGATCTCCTGTTGCGCGCGCGAAGCCGAGCAGGTGGCTGGCTGATGCGCCTGCACTCGTTGAGCCTGACGGCTTTCGGGCCGTTCGCGCAGCCATTGGCAATTGACTTCGATGCGCTGAGCAGCGAGGGGCTCTTCTTGCTCAGCGGTCCGACCGGAGCCGGCAAGAGCAGCGTGCTCGATGCCGTGTGCTTCGCGTTGTTTGGGCGGGTCGCAGGTGAGCGCAATCAGGCCGGTCGGCTCACCTCCGATCACGCAGACCCCTCGGTGCGCCCATTGGTCGAGTTGGAATGCACGATCGGTTCCTCTCGTCTTCGCATCGTGCGCTCCCCTGAGTGGGTGCGGCCCAAGCGCCGAGGCAGTGGCACCACAAAGCAACAGTCATCTGTGGTGCTCCAAGAGTTGCGCGGCGATCAGTGGACCACCCTTTCAACCCGTCTTGATGAGGCAGGCGACTTGATCGGGCGCCGCTTGGGAGTCACGCTCGACCAGTTCCTTCAAGTGGCGATGCTGCCTCAAGGCGGGTTCCAGACATTCCTCACGGCTAAGGCTGACGAGCGCAAGCAGTTGCTTGAAAAGCTGTTCCGCACCGATAGCTACCTCAAGATCGAGCAGCAATTTGTCATCAGGCGCCGCGCGGCGGCGGCTGACGTCGACCATGCACTTGCCGACCTTCGTGAGCACGTGGCGCGCTTTGCCGAGGCCTCAGGCACGCACGACTTCCGAGACCCCATCACGGCAGAGGATGTTTTGTGCCCCGACCTCATCAACTGGGTCGACGACGTGGTCACTCAGTGCGAGGCAACGGCATCGCTAGCCATCGTTCGTGAGCAGCAGTCTCGAGCCAGCGCCCACGCGCACTCCGACCAACTCATCGCGGCCCGGCGCCTGCACCTGCTTCAGGAGCGAGGCAGAGCAAGTCAATCCGAGTTCGATGCCTTGCAACACCGCGCGCCCATCGCAGCAAGCTGGGCTGAACGAATCAGCAGCGCCCATCG
>CALMMO010000028.1 GCA_937868455.1 uncultured Marmoricola sp. | reverse complement strand
CCGTGGTCCACCTTGCCGCCGAGACTGGCACCGGGCAGTCGATGTATCAGCAAGAGCGCTACCACCGTGTCAATGTCGAAGGCACCCGGTTAGCCGCAGAAGCCTCCGCTCGGTGGGGGGCTCGATTGGTTTCGCTGAGTTCGCGCGCTGTCTACGGAAACGGGCGTCACACGTGCCCGCAGCACGGTGAGCACTTCGGTGATGCATTCTGCGAGTTGAGCACACCTGCAGCATCCCGAGAGACCGATCTGCACTGCCCAGTTTCTGTGTACGGCGAAACCAAGTCCCTCGCCGAAACCGCACTAGAGCCGTGGCACTCCCAGATTCCGATCACGAGCATTCGGCCTCAAAACGTGATTGGAGCCGGGCAAGCGCTTCACAACCCCTACACCGGGGTGCTCGCCGCATTCTTGGCGATGCTTCGCGAAGGCAAGCCATTGAGCATCTACGGTGACGGCACCCAGACTCGCGACTTTGTGCATGTTGAGGACCTCGCTGCGCTTCTGGCGTGGACGGTTGTTGAACCTGCGGCTCACGACATCGACGTACTCAACTGTGGCTCCGGGGTGCGCACGACCTTGCTTGAGTTGGCCAACTACGCCGGCGCTGCGTCGCCTCTGGGCCACCCAGGTGTGGTGCATGTGGATGTCACGAGAGCTGGCGACATCGATCACGCCTGTGCCGACCTGACGCGACTGCGCGAAAGCGGAGCACCCATGCCGACGTGGAGCACCTCAGATGCCGTCGCGGACTTCATCTCCAAGTCCTGGGCTGCCCCTGGTGCCGACTCCAGCCTCTGGGACAAGGCACTCAACGAACTCAGTGATCGCGGACTGACTTCGTGAGCCACGTATTGCTTGTGTCGCCGGCTTTTCACGGCTACTGGCGGTCGATCGCTGAGGCTTTAGTCAGGGCCGGTCATGAGGTCACGACGTATGCGTACGACTCGTTGAACAGCCGAAGGGCAAAGGTCCGCCACAAGTTGATCCATGAGTTGCCCAAGCAGTTTGGCTATGACCCGACGGCAGCCATCGCACGCGATTTCACTCGCGGTGCGATTGAGGTGCTCGCCAGCACCAAGCCTGACGTGGTCTTCACCATCAAGGGCGATCAACTTGGCTCGGCGTACTGGGACGCAGTCGCTACTAGCGGCGCTCGGCGGATCACCTGGTTCTATGACGAACTTCGCCGAATGCACCACTCTCAAACCCTGCTCGCCGAGATCGGGCCGCTAGCTAGCTACTCGGCCCTTGACTGTGCGGCATTGAGCCAGCAAGGCATTGAGATGACTTACGTGCCCTTGGCCTTCGATCAGTACGTCGCCCAACCAATGCGCCACCCTGCGATCGATGAGGTCGTCTTCATCGGCGCGCGCTATCCAAAACGGGCCGCAGATTTGACCGCGCTGCACCGAGCAGGCGTGCCCGTGCGCGCCTATGGCCACTTTTGGTCACGCCATCTCGCCGACCGGGCCCGGACCTTCCAATGGTCACGTCCTGAGCTACCCACTGGGCGCGAGCTCAATCGCAAGGCAGCGTACGAACTCCAATGCCAAGCGATCGCCGCCTTGAATATCCACGGGGACCAAGACGGGTTCACGATGCGAACCTTCGAGGTGTGCGGGATGGGCGGCCTCCAGTTGTG
>CALMMO010000027.1 GCA_937868455.1 uncultured Marmoricola sp. | reverse complement strand
GCCGTCCCCGGGCTCGGGGGCGACGACGGTGAGGTCGGGCTTGTGTCCGCGGAAGTATTTGGGGTCGACGTTGAGGGTGCCGGTGGTGCCGAGACCCGCAACGAAGTGGGTGATGGTGGGCAGGTCGGCGAGGAGTTCGGGGCCGGTGGAGTTGTAGTGCGCATCGGCGTTGGCTTGGTTGCCGTACTGATACATCATCACCCAGTCGGGGTGTTCGGCCGCCATGCGTTTCGCGACGCGCACGGCTTCGTTGGATCCTCCGGCTGCGGGTGAGGAGACGATTTCGGCGCCCCACATGCGCAGAATTTGGCGGCGTTCTTCGGAGGTGTTTTCGGGCATGACGCACACGAGGCGGTAGCCGCGCAGCTTGGCAGCCATGGCTAGTGAGATGCCGGTGTTGCCTGAGGTTGGTTCGAGGATGGTGCAGCCGGGTCGCAATTCGCCGGCGGCTTCGGCCGCGTTGAGCATGCTGAGTGCGGCGCGGTCTTTGATGGATCCGGTGGGGTTGCGGTCTTCGAGTTTGGCCCACACGCGCACTTGTGGGGATGGCGACAGCGTCGGGAGACCCACCAGTGGGGTCCCGCCGACGCTGGCGAGGAGATTGTCGAACCGCACGTGAAACTTAGCCGCCTGCGACCGCTGGCAAGATGACGATCTGGTCGCCGTCGGCAACGGTGGTTTCTAGTGAACCCAAGAAGCGCACGTCTTCGTCGTTGACGTAGACGTTGACGAAGCGGCGCAGTTCGCCACCGTCGATGAGGCGCTCTTTGATGCCGGGGTGGTTGGCTTCAAGGTTGTCGATGACGGCACTGAGCGTGGCACCTTCGGCGCCAACGGCTTTCTCGCCACCGGTGTAGGTGCGCAAGATGGTTGGGATCTTGACCTCGACGGACATGGTTCTCCTTGGGGCTTAGCTGATGGTGATGGGCTCTTCGGTGACTTCACCGTCGAGAATTCTGTAGGACCGAAGCTCAACGGGACCTGGGCTATTCCCGACTTCGCGTGTGCTGACCAACACATAGTGAGCGCCTGGCTCATTGGCTAGGCCGATGTCGGTGCGACTGGGATATGCCTCAGTGGCGGTGTGGGAGTGGTAGATCACGATCGGCTCTTCGTCGTTGTCCCACATCTGTTTGTAGAGGTCGAGCAGTTCACCGGAGTCGAACTCATAAAACGTTGGGCTGCCAGCCGCATTGATCATTTCGATGTGCCGGGTGGGGGTGTCACTGCCTTCGGGTCCTGCGACGACTCCGCAGGCTTCGTCGGGGTGATCGCGCTTGGCGTGGGCCACGATGGCGTCGCGGATCTCGGCAGGCAAGGTGAGCACGTCACTAGGGTACGGCGCTGCCGGGGTGTGGACTTCCCGGTCTCACTTCATGACGGCGCTGATGAGCGTCTCTTGCACCCATCCAAGCCACAGGTAAATCTCGTGCATGGGTCCACGAGGATCGTCGTCCTCTAATGCCTCCCAGAACTCTTCGTCGTCCTCTTCGACCTCGAGGCGAACTCCGATCGCCAAACGCAGGTCAGTCAGAGCACGCAACCAAGCGGAGGCAGTTGGTGGATCAAGCTCGACATCGATGAACAATCCATCTTCGGGCTCATCGGGCAACCCGGCCTCTTCGAGCACATCGATGAGGCAGGCAGCATTGGCTGCTTTGCCTTGTCGCAGTGAGTTCTCGGTGTAACGACGAAAGTCGGCTGCCGCCTCCGCGTCATCCACATTGCGGTAGGCGGTAGGAAACAGTCGGGCCAGGACAGGGTCCTCGGGAGCCTTGGTGGGGCCAGAAAACTCAGACTCCAACATCGCCTCAAGTTCCTCGATGCTGCCGGGGGCGGCATCAGGCCTGGGGATCGCTTCTTCGCTGTGCAACAACTCGATGAGTTGGCCTGCAAGGCTGCGGATGAGGTCGGCCTCGAACGCCGAAAAGGTGGCCACGCAGCGGCCACTGCGCTTGTGCTTCTTGAACGCAGACATCTAGGCGTCAGCCTTCGCCATTGTGGCCCACAGGCCGTACTCATGCATGGCTTGGACGTCTCGCTCCATTTCCTCACGGCTGCCCGTTGACACCACCGACTTGCCGTCTTCGTGGACCTGCATCATCAGCTTCTCGGCCTTCGATTTGGAGTAGCCGAAGTAGCTCTGGAACACATAGGTGACATAGGACATCAAGTTGACTGGGTCGTTCCACACCAACGTGATCCACGGGGTCGCCAGGTGCAACGCCTCATCGATGATGGGCTCGTCTAACTCCACCGGCGAAATCGACACCAGCCCATTGTGCCTGCAATCGACCGACCGGCCACAATTGCCACCATGGGATCAAGCACGAGTTTGTTCACTGACCACTATGAGCTCACGATGCTTCGTGCTGCCCTGGCTGCAGGCACGGGTTCTCGACGCAGCGTCTTTGAGTTGTTCTCCCGTCGACTCCCCGAAGGTCGACGGTACGGCGTGGTCGCCGGGGTTGGTCGCGCACTCGATGCGATCGAGAACTTCCACTTCACCGATGAACAGGTTTCGTTCCTCCTGCGCGAAAAAGTCGTGGACGAACCGACCGCGGCATGGCTCGCCGACTACCGCTTCTCCGGAGACATCTGGGGCTACCCCGAAGGTGAACTGTGGTTCGCCCAGTCACCGGTCATGGTGGTTGAAGGCACGTTCGCTGAGGCAGTGATCTTGGAGACCGTGCTGCTCTCGATCTACAACCACGACTGCGCAATCGCCTCGGCGGCCTCGCGGATGAGTTGGGCTGCGGGTGAGCGCCCGTGCATCGAGATGGGCTCTCGACGTACTCATGAAGGTGCAGCGGTTGCCTCGGCCCGCGCTGCCTATGTCGCTGGATTTGCCGCCTCCTCCAACCTGGAGGCGCGCATGCAGTTTGGGGTGCCGACCACCGGCACCTCGGCACACTCCTTCACGTTGCTCTTCGACAGCGAGGAGCAGGCATTCCGGGCGCAGGTCGACTCCCTGGGCGTCGGTACGACGTTGCTAGTCGACACCTACGACATCAAAGAAGCAGTCGCCAGCGCGATCGAGATCACCGGCCCCTCGTTGGGCGCAGTGCGCTTGGACTCCGGCGACCTGGGCGTGTTGGCGCACGAGGTGCGGGCCCAACTTGACTCGTTAGGGGCATGCGAAACCCGCATCGTGGTGACCTCCGACCTCGACGAATTTGCCATCGCCTCTCTAGCCGCTGCGCCGGTTGATGGCTACGGCGTGGGCACCCAAGTCGTTGTCGGGTCAGGGCATCCGACCTGCGGATTCGTTTACAAACTCGTGGCTCGCGAGGGCGCAGACGGTGAGTTGGTGTCTGTTGCAAAGAAGTCGAAAGACAAAGCGTCGGTGGGCGGGCGCAAATACGCCCTGCGTCGACGAGACGCTGCTGGGGTCGCGCGCGCCGAAGTGATCGGCATCGGTCATCAACCCGCCGATGACGGTCAGGGTGTCGGCGACCTCGCTGACCGCTCACTGCTGGTGCCCTTGGTGAGCCGTGGCGAGATCGTGGGGCGAGAACCGCTGGCGGCCAGCCGACAGCGTCACCTTGATGCGCGCGCTGAGTTGCCGGTGCAGGCCCAGCAACTCTCTCGCGGCGAACCCGTGTTGCCCACGATTTTCGACTGATCACTTCACCTAGGCGTTTGTCACTTAACCC
>CALMMO010000026.1 GCA_937868455.1 uncultured Marmoricola sp. | reverse complement strand
TGAAGGCGTCGGCGGCGCTGGCGTCGGGTGACCAGGGGTTCCAGTTTGCTGGATCAACGTTGCGCCCGGAGGGGTCTCCGATTGGCTCGATGTACCAAAACATCGCCGAGTTAGCTAACGGCGCAAGATCACAAGAGAGCATGGCGGTGGCGTTGAAGTAAGCGAACTCGCGGGTCACACAATTGTTGGTGCCCTGCACCTCCAGCCTATAGAGACCACGGGTGAACCAGTTGCTCCCCGACAGTGCGGAAGTCAGTGGCACAAATTGCAGCGCCTTGGTGGTTGCGTCGCGACTCCCATCGGGGCGATCGGCGGCAAGCACGATGCACTCCAAAGGTCCGGCGCAGTCGAGACCGGTAGTCGGAGACGCGGCACTTGCGGGCGTCGCGGTTGCGACGAGCACCGAGAGGATCCCAATGATGAAAGACAGGGATGATGCGAGAGTGGCCGAGCCACATGGCCGCACAAAGCGCTTAGACATTGTTGGAGCATGGCAGAACATAGTTTTGATGGATAGAGGCTCAAAATAGGCCTTCGACCTGCGGAAATGCATCTGTGGGGGTTTGTCCACATTTACTTGTGAACTGCAACTAATTGGTGCGCGGCGATCGCGTTTTACGCAACTGCATATGAGGCTAATGATGGATTCACAACATCCTTGGCTTTGGCTCAGCGCAAAATAAACCCCGGAGTGAGTGCGTCTGCTGGGTCCACTACGAAGGTATGCGAGCCAGTTTGAAAGGCATTGCCAGTGACGACGGGAATGATGCAGTCGCGGCCTTCGGTGGTTTCCCGACCAACGATCCGCCCGATGAACTGCGAGCCGACGATCGAGGTGTGGATCAGAACCTTCCCCTCGCCCACTTGCGGCGCCAGTGCGGCTAGTCGCGAGCAAGTGCCCGAGCCACAAGGCGAACGATCGACCTCTCCGTCAGCAAAGACCGTCACGTTGCGTTGAAGGAGATTGCCAGTGGCGTCGGTGCCGTGGTCTTCATAGAAGATGACTCCGTAGATGCCGCTGAGTCGAGGGTCGCTGGGGTGCTCGGCCTCAGGGGTGTCGGCTAGGGCGGCTTTGATCTCGCGGGCCAATGCGATCAACGCCGTTAGATCGCTCGGCTCGACCCTGAGCCCAACAGTGGCGGCGTCAACGTGGGCGTAGATCGCGCCTCCGAAAGCAATCAGAGTGTTGATGGGCCCCCGGCTTGTCGGCACAGTGACTTGCTCGTGCAGCACGTAGCTGGCGACGTTAAGAAAGTCGACCGAGGTGACTTCGCCTGACTGATCTGTGGTCACCCGTGCTGTGACGCGGCCAGACGGTACGTCGATGACAACATCGGTCTGCCCACTCGGATCAACTGCCACCTTGCCGCTGCGGATCGCCCAGGCTCCCAATGCGATGGTGCCGTGACCGCACGCGGTGGAAAACCCGTCCTTGTGCCAAAAGAGCACACCGAAATGGGCTCCTGGATCGTCGGGCTCGGTGACAAAGCCGCCGTACATATCGGCGTGGCCGCGAGGCTCTGAACACAGCAGGGCGCGCAGGCCATCAACCTCGGATGAGTTCATCGCCTCAACGCGTTTGTTGGCCACGGTCGCTGCCTTTAAGGGCGGCACCTCAGTCACGATCCGGAATGGCTCGCCTCCGGTGTGGTAGTCGACCGTGCGGACAGAGAAACCCTTCATGGCGATGAGTGTGCCAGGCACCTCCGGCTGAGGAGTGAAAGTCGCGCTCTCGAAAGCAGAGGGTCTAACAGCAGGCTTCAGGTGTCATTTTCGTTGGGTGGGGAGCAGCGCGGCCTCGGCGAGACCCGCGCCAGCGCCGCTGTAAAGGTGTAGCACCTCATCGGCTCCTGCTTGGCGCAGCAAGTCGGCGGAATCATCGTGTAACGCCACCGCGACAACGCGGCCGGTGAAGCCGCGGGCGCGGACCACTCGAAGTGCCACCAGGTTTTCCTCGTGGAAGGGCATGGCCAGACAGACCACCCGCAAGCTGCGCACCGCAACGAGTCGTCGCCAGAGTTCGGCGTCGCTCGCGTCCCCCGCGACCACGTCATAGCCCAGATTCTTAAGGTGAGCGACTCGTTCCTCGTCGTGTTCGATGCCGAGCACCTGCAAGTCGCCCGGGTGTCGCAGATGGTTGTAGGCCGCCTGCCCCACCCTGCCCAGTCCGAGAACCAGTGCGTCGACCTCATGCAGTGGTATGGGGCGCTCGTGTGGGTCGAGGCGCTCCAGATTGGCATCCGGCCAGCGCGATTCGACCCAGTCGGCGATCGGTTCGGCCTGAGTGTTGACCATGGCAGCCAAGACAAGACCTGCAGCGACGGCCACCGACATGGTGGCCAGCCAGCCATCGTCGATGAGCCCGGACGATACGGCCGTCGCCGCAACGATGAGCCCGAACTCGGAGTTGTTCGCCAATGCCAAACCGGCAAGAGTGGCGGTCCTCCGCCGCATCCGCAGCCACGACAAAATGACGACGTACCCGATGGTCTGGATCGGGATGAGAACCAGTAACACCAAGCCAAGCCCGAGTTGAGCCAAGGTGGGCAATCCGTAAAGACCGATGCTGACGAAGAAGGCGACTAGGAGCAGTTCCTTGACTGACAGGATTGCTTTGGCGATCTCGCCCGAGCGGGAGTGCGGGGCTAGAAGTGCGCCGAGTAGAAGTGCCCCGAGGTCGCCCTTGAGCCCGACGGCCTCGAAGAGCGCATAACCGGGCACGAGGGCGACGAACACTCCGAAAAGGATGAGTAACTCTCCGTGGCCCAAGCGCGTGATGATGGCGTAGGCCAGGCGGCGGCCGGGGATGAGCAGGAGCAGCGTTGTGCCCACGGGCTGGGCGGCGTGCCGGGCGAAAGAGGGACAAACACGACGTCGAGCAAGGCTTGAATGACCAGCATGCCCACG
>CALMMO010000025.1 GCA_937868455.1 uncultured Marmoricola sp. | reverse complement strand
GCTACCGCGGTGACTTCGAAGAGCGGCTGAAGAAGGTCCTCAAGGAGATCAAGTCACGCGGTGACATCGTGCTGTTCATCGACGAGATCCACACCCTGGTGGGTGCCGGTGCAGCCGAAGGCGCCATTGACGCGGCCTCCATCCTCAAGCCGATGTTGGCCCGGGGTGAGTTGCAGACCATTGGTGCAACAACCCTCGACGAATACCGCAAGCACCTTGAGAAGGACGCTGCTTTGGAGCGGCGCTTCCAGCCAGTGCAGGTGCAAGAGCCCTCAATCGCGCACACGATCGAGATGCTCAAGGGACTGCGCGACCGCTACGAAGCCCACCACCGCGTCATCATCACCGATGAGGCGTTGGTTGCTGCCGCGACCATGGCTGACCGCTACATCTCAGACCGGTTCCTTCCCGACAAGGCCATCGACTTGATCGATGAGGCCGGCGCTCGCTTGCGCATCCGTCGCATGACCGCACCTGCTGATTTGCGGGAGTACGACGACAAGATCGCCGACGTGCGCCGTCGCAAAGAAGGCGCCATCGACGGCCAAGACTTCGAGGCCGCTGCTCGCTTGCGCGATGAAGAGAAGCAGTTGCTCAACGCCAAGTCCGACCGCGAGCGTCAGTGGCGCACCGGTGACATGGAAGAGATCGCTGAGGTCGATGACGAACTCATTGCCGAGGTGCTTGCGGTTGCCACCGGCATTCCGATCGTCAAGCTCAGCGAGGAAGAGTCGACCCGTCTGCTCAAGATGGAAGACGAACTTCACAAGCGCGTGATCGGCCAAGAAGAAGCCGTGCGGGCGTTGAGCCGTGCCATTCGTCGTACTCGCGCGGGTCTGAAAGACCCCAAGCGTCCCGGCGGGTCGTTCATCTTCGCTGGACCTTCGGGTGTCGGTAAGACCTGGCTGTCGAAGACGTTGGCTGAGTTCTTGTTCGGCGACGAAGACGCGCTGATTCAGCTCGACATGAGCGAATACAGCGAAAAGCACACCGTCTCTCGTCTGTTCGGATCGCCTCCTGGCTACGTCGGTTACGAAGAGGGCGGCCAGCTCACCGAGAAGGTGCGGCGCAAGCCGTTCTCAGTCGTGCTCTTTGACGAGGTCGAGAAGGCCCACCCCGACATCTTCAACTCGCTGTTGCAGATCCTTGAAGAAGGTCGCCTGACCGACTCTCAGGGTCGTGTCGTCGACTTCAAGAACACCGTCATCATCATGACCACCAACCTCGGCACCCGCGACATCGCCAAGGGCGTCAACCTCGGGTTCAACCAGACCGGTGACACCCAAGGCTCTTACGACCGCATGAAGGCAAAGGTCTCCGACGAACTCAAGCAGCACTTCCGTCCGGAGTTCTTGAACCGTGTTGACGAGATCATCGTCTTCCCGCCGCTGAGCCGCGAGCAGATCATCTCCATGGTCGACAACATGATCGCGTCGGTGGAGTTGCGTTTGAAGGACCGCGACATGTCCCTCGAACTCACCCAGGCGGCCAAGGACCTCTTGGCCCAGCGTGGCTTCGACCCGGTCTTGGGTGCTCGACCGTTGCGCCGCACAGTGCAGCGCGAGATCGAGGACGTGATGGCCGAGAAGATGCTCTACGGCGAAGTTGGCCCAGGTCAGATCGTCCTGGTCGACGTGGAAGGCGAAGGCCCAGCGGCCTCGTTCACCTTCCGTGGCGAACAGCGTTCACTGGTTCCGGACTCTCCTGAGCTTGAGACCGTTGGCGGTCCTAGCGACGCAGGTGAAGCCGAGGCGAGTTCAGCCGAGTAGCCCTAGTCAGGGCTCAGGCTGTACCTGCGCTCTGTAGTGATGTAGGCGAGTCCGTCGTCGACCAGCGTTGCTAACGCACGTTCGCGCTGTTCGACGTCGGGCCACACCTGATCGAGTCTGGTCTTGCTCACGCTCCCTGGTGCCTCGCGAAGCACCGCCATCAGCTTGCCTCGCACCATCCGGTCCGTGCCAGCCCACGCTTGTCCACGTCGCGGTGGGCCGTCGTAGGCCGGCTTGCCTGCAGCTAGCCATGCGCACTGACTCTGCAGGGGGCATGCGTGGCATCGCGGATCGTTGGCAGAGCACACCAACGCACCTAGCTCCATCAACGCAACCGACCACCGCGGAGCATCAGCCACCCCGTCAAGCAGCGACGCTGCGCGCGCTCTTTCGGCCTTCGTCAGCGATGCCGGTGGGTACTCCTCGCCTCCCACCGCGCGCGAGATCACTCGCCGCACATTGGTGTCGAGCACGACGTGGGTGTGGCCAAACGCGAAGCTAGCCACGGCTGCAGCGGTGTAGTCGCCAACGCCTGGCAGTGCAAGAAGTGACTCATAGTCCGCGGGGACTTCGCCGTCGAACCGTTGGGTGATCTCGACGGCGGCGGCGTGCAACCGCAACGCCCGACGCGG
>CALMMO010000024.1 GCA_937868455.1 uncultured Marmoricola sp. | reverse complement strand
CACTGAGTCGCGAAAACAGGGTGCCAGCGGCCATCACGGCGCTGGCATTAAGGATGCCGCCCTGCTCCTCATGCCCTTTCTTTTCAGGCCCAGGACTCTTTTCAGGCACTGTGCTCACAGACCCTCAGGCTCAGAGCGCGGCTTAAAGGTCTTCTTCACCACGCGTCGCCCAATCGCGCCGAAGAGTACGGCGGCGCCCGCGGCCATGATCACCCACACCCAGCGGGTCACATTGCTGCTGCGGATCACGAACGGAAGGGGCGTGCCCACCCGGGAGCCGTTTTCATTGACTGGGGTCAATAGGGCGCTGTAGACCCCGATCGACTTTGCATCGGCTTTCAACCGAACGGTGGTGCGTTGGTGGGCTCGCAGTTGCACGGGTTCGGCTTCACTGATGGTCAGACCCGGCGTGAGGCGATCGGCCCGCAGACCCACGGAGACCGGCACATCGAGTTCGTTGACGATGGTGACCAAGATGGTCCCCGAGCCGCCTGCCAAGTTGACCGGTGGACGTCGATCGACCCGGATGCCGGAGAGTTTGGCCACGATGTCGGTGTGCAGTGCTCTCGCGTCCACCAGCGAGCTGCGACGGTCAAGTCGGGCCTGATAGCTCACGGGTTGCAACGCCATGGCTGCAAAGTCGTTGGTTGGCTCGGTGAGCACAGTTGCTTGATAGCGCCGCCCAGCGCGACCAATTGCTTTGCTGGCTTCGATCGCGGCTGCGCCAAGTTCGGCACGGGCGGCGGTCTCGGGGTAGATCAAAGGCACCGTGCGCTGGTCAGCCGGCAGCGGTAAAGAGGCCAAGTTGAGCCATGGGCGGTCTAGGGCTGCGAAGAAGCGTGAGGGCGAGCTACTTCCAGGGTTCCACCGCGAGGGAAGCGTCACCACCATGGTCTCTGGGGACCCCATTCGCATCGATCCTTGGGCCAGGATCCACTGTCGCAACTCCAAGAGCGAGCGTGCTGGACTGGCCGCGGCAAAACTGATCACATGGCCATCGACGGTTTCGGTGCTGTGGCCGGTCTCTTGACTTCGATTGGCGTCCACAATTAACCGACTGTTGCTCGGCAGCACTGCAAGCGTTGAGTTGGGAATCACTCCATCGGGTGGGGCGACTCCGGGCCCTGATGGAAGTTGGAGTTCGTGGAACACCTGAGCGCTGAGCCGATACGACATCGCAATCGAACGCGGATCGAGCCGACTCAGGGCCGCCACATCGGGATCGCCATAGCCAAGATCAACAACATCTTGGCGTTGCGCGCCAATCGTGAACGAGTCGAGCCATGTCGTGGCCAAGTCCGGCAACTCAGGGTGGGTTTGATTGGGCTCACTCTTCGCCACGCGGCTAGCAAGATCGGGGATTGCTGGATCGACGAGCAACGACAAGGAGCGCTCAGGCGCTGCGTTGATCAGGTTCGCGATTGCGCCAAGTCGTCCAGACTCCGCAAAGTCGTTGGTCCATGCAGCTGGCTTTAGAGGTGTGCCATCTGCGTGAGTGCGGACCACGCCACGCACAGGCATGGTCAGTGCAATCGACGTGGGTCGGGTCGTTTTGGGCAACGCTGTGATGAGTGCTCGTCCTCGAGCATCTGCGATGTCGTCACGAGAGGTCGACGTACCCCCAAAGGCGGCAGCGCCGATCCAGTAGCTGGCGGGCGCACTCACCTTGCCGAACAGCGCGCGAGGAACCTGGAAACTAAACGGCGCGGAGCCCTCGGCTTCAAGGGAGTCG
>CALMMO010000023.1 GCA_937868455.1 uncultured Marmoricola sp. | reverse complement strand
ATCGGGTTATCGGGCAACCCACGCCCAGTAGCGGGGTCGACGCGAAGGATCTTGCCGGCCAGCACCTTGGGGTTCTGCGCGCGCACTCCTTGAGTCATGTCGATGCCAAAGTCGCCCATCACCCCATCACCCACCGAAATCAGCAACGCGCCCGTGGGGTCAAACATCAAGTCATCGATGGTGTGGGAGCCACCAAGCAGCGGCATGCAGTCGGCTGTTTCGATGTGGTCCCAGCATTGAGGACCCCGCACCGAGCCCACGACGACGTGTTTGCTGGCCGGGTCGGCTACCTGCCCATTGAGGGTGAATCGCGCCACTTGTTGAGCAGTCTGTCCGAATTGGCTCAGTGCGGCTTCCTCGTCGGTGAGCTTGAGTGAGTAGGCCAGATAGAACCAGCCGTTGTGCTCAAAGTCTGGGTCTTTGGTGATGCCGATGAGGCCTTGATCCCAATAGTTGGCCACGCTGGCACTCACATCGAGCACCGGTGTCGATATCAGTTGGCCATCGACGACCAGCCGGACCAGCCCATCCTTCTCAGTGACTAGGACCCGGTGTTGGTCCAAGGTGATGAAGGATGTCGGCAGATTCAGCCCCGTCGTCATGGTGGTGACCCGGAATCCTTCAGGCAGAGTCGAACTCGAATCCGCAATTGGGTTGTGCACCTGCACCGTGACCGCCGAAGAGAGCCCGCGCAGCGGTGAACACTGGCACCAAGCGTTGAGGCGGGCTAGCCCATCGGCATGGCTGCCGGCATCCCAGGTGGCGCTCCACAGGCCGTCCCCAGTGCGAACCGCATTTGAGTGTCGGGTGCCATCGACAAAGAGTCGCACCTCGCCTGCGTCGTTGGGTGCTTTGATCTGAACCTCAACGCTGCCACTGACCTGACTTAACGCCTGCGGGCTATTGATCCGCACGACCGCACTAGGGGCTGCGTGGGTGCGCAAATCCAGAGACTCGCTTTGCAGCCCGAGCACTCCCTCGCTGGGTTGGGTCGATGCCCGC
>CALMMO010000022.1 GCA_937868455.1 uncultured Marmoricola sp. | reverse complement strand
GCACCTCAGAGGTAGCTAGGTCAGTCGCCGCATAACGCGAGGAGCTGTTGGCGGTTGAGGTCAATCCGAGTAGCACTGCCCCCGCCAAGAGCAGCGGCATCGAGTGCAGCACACCGGAGAGCACGATCACGATGCCACCCACGGCACCGACGAGGTAGCCGGTGACGAGCCCTACGCGGCGGCCATAGGTGTTCATGACGCGCGCCAGCCACCAGGCTCCAGCCGATTGGCCAAGAACTTGGGCCGTCTGGGCGAACCCGGCTTGTTGGTCGCTTCCGGAGATGTCGCGGGCAAGCAGCGAGGCCGTGGCGATGCCAATCGTGATCGCGAGGGCACCGACCGCTTGGGATCCGATGAGCGTCTGCACGGTTCGACGCTGGACGTGCTGCAGGTCGGTCATTGGGTGCATCTTGCTCCTCGGGATCTGCCAGGTCTAACCGAGGGCGCGATTAGCGCTCAGAAAGCGGCATTTCCTCGAAGGCCCACACGGCGCGCCATACGACCTTGGGGGCAACCCCGGAGTGGAGTGCCTGATTAACGGTGAGGTGGTTGAGGGCAGCAATGACGGTCTGGTCAGCCCAGACATGGGAGTACGCCGAGCCAAAGTGGGCCTCCATGCGCGACCAAAACTCTGTGTGCCTCACAAATTTCCTCAAGATTGTCTGACATTTTTGTTCCCTTACCCGTCGGTCACCCCTAGGTTCCAAAAGGCGCCTGTGAGCAATGGGCCGACTAGCCGAACGCTCGACACCCTAACCCCCGAAAGGTTCGCGCATGAGTCAAACAACCGAAGCCCCCAAGTCAGGAGGGCTCGTCAGGTCCGTTGGCTTTTGGGGCCTGATGTTCATTTCTCTGGGATCCATCATTGGTTCGGGGTGGCTGATGGGTGCGCTCAACGCCGCCCAAGTCGCCGGACCTGCCTCCGTACTCTCATGGGTCCTGGCCGCAGCGATGCTCAGCTTGCTGGCGTTGGTGTATGCCGAACTTGGTTCGGCCTATCCCGTCGCTGGTGCGGCTGGTCGATTCGCCTACTACTCCCACGGCTCTCTTGCCGGCTTCTTCGCCGGTTGGGCTGCGTGGCTCCAGGCAGTCTTCATTGGCCCGATCGAGGTGCTGGCCTGCATTGCCTACGTCAACAGCACCGAGTGGGCGAAAACCAACTTCAACATGCTCGACACGGCGGGGATGCTCAACGGCCGCGGCCTCGTCGTCGCCTTCATTTCGATGGTTTTCTTCACCGCGATGAACCTTGCCGGGGCAAAGTTCTTGTCTGAGTCGAACACCTGGATCGTGATCTGGAAGACCATCGTTCCGCTGCTGGCGATCTTGGTGGTGGCTTCGGTGCAGTTCGAGCCTGGCAACTTCAGCACCGGCGGCGGGTTTATGCCCCACGGTTTCCACGGCGTGTTCGCGGCGTTGACCGGTGGTGTGGTGTTTGCGTTGCAGGGCTTCGAGCAGGCAGTCCAGTTGGCGGGCGAGGCCAAGGACCCCAAGCGCGACCTGTCTCGAGCGATCTTGACCGCTATGGCGATCGGGGCCGCGATTTACTTGGCCCTCCAGATCGTCTTGATTGG